>JAYUMV010000161.1:0-33156 GCA_043762265.1 Chthonomonadaceae bacterium
GCGCATGAAATTCTTCGACTGGGACGCCGACCTTTCGGAGGCCGAACGCGACTGCCTGATCGATAGTCTGGTGGAGAAGGTGCATCGCTATAAAATGGAGTCGGCCGCCATCTTCTTTTTGGAGATGCACAAGCCGCTGACCTTCGTCGCCAGCCAGTCGATGCTGCTTGGCTCCGGTTTTCTCGCGCCTCTCTTCGGACCGGAAAATGTGCAGAAGTATTCTAAACTGTTCGAAAAACGTGAAAATGTAGAGCATCTGATCCGACGTATCGAAGAGAGATACGCGCAGTCCGAATCCGTTCCTGATCCGATTCTGCCATCCTGATCTACGAAAGGGCTTTCCTCTTATGGAACATGCCAACTGGTCTGCGGCGATCCTGGTTCTGCTGATGAGCGCCGCGATCCTCGTGATGATTCTTACTGCGCGAAAAAAGCAGCTCTTTATCCGCAGGATTCAGGGCCTGAGCGCGATCGATGAGGCCATTGGGCGCTCTACCGAGATGGGTAGGCCGATGCTCTGCTGTATCGGGCTTGGCGGGCTCGATGTGCCGACACTGCAGGCACTCGCCATCACCAGCTATATCATCAAAGCCTCCGCGCGCTTCAATACCAGAGCGATCGTTCCGGTCTACGACCCGCAGATCTTCCCGGTCGTGGAGGAGGCCGTGCGCGAGTCCTACGTTTCGGAAGGCCGTCCGGATCAGTACAACCCCGACGATGTGCGCTTCCTCTCCAACCGCCAGTTCGCCTTCGCCGCCGCAACCGCCGGGATCGTCTACCGCGAGAAAGTCGCCGCCAGTTTTCTCTTCGGCACCTACTACGCGGAAGCGCTGATTTTTGCAGAGGTCGGCCAGCAGGTCGGTGCGATCCAGGTGGCGGGCACGCCTAGCACCACCCAGGTGCCCTTCTTTATCGCCGCCTGTGACTATGTCATTATCGGGGATGAGTTCTACGCTGCGAGCGCCTACCTCTCCCGAGAGCCGACACTGCTCGGCAGTATGGTCGGGCAGGACATAGCCAAGGGCCTGATGATCGCTCTGGTTATCTTCGGAGCCACCCTCGCTACTTTCGCGCCCGTTCTGGGCAAAACTTTTGGAACCTGGTTCCTGGCCAACTAGAGAGTGAGTGACAAACTATGCCTGTGAAAGCAGTTGTGGGGCCAAATATCGGGATGATCCTGCTGGGCCTGGCGCTGAGCGCCGTGGCGCTGGGGATACTTACCGTCGTGCCGCAGCGGTTCCGGCGTCCGATCGTCCGCCTCGTGACCCTGCTCGGTGGTCTCTACGCCGCCCTGGAGTTTTTCCTGCCCACCACCCTTCACCAGCCCACGCCGGAAGATCCGGAAGCGGTCGGCAACTTTCTGACGCCTACCGTCGTGCCGTTCGGCAACTATGTCAACGTCATCGTCGGATGGACGGTCGGTCTCGGCGTCATCAACCTGTGTCAGGTGCATGGCAAGCGGATCATGAAAGGCGGAGCCAACTCTTTTAATAGCTACGTCTTCTTCCTCAGCATGATCCTGATGCTCGTCATCGGTATCCTTCAGAAAGCTCATCCCAATCCCACCAACAAGAGCCTCTACGATATCCTGTTCGTCGGTGGCCTGGTCTCTCTCGACGCGACCATGTTCTCTATTGTCGCCTTCTACATCGTCTCCGCTGCCTACCGCGCCTTCCGTATTCGCTCCGTAGAAGCGACGCTTCTGCTGGCGACCGCCATTATCGTGATGCTAGGGCAGATCGGGCTGGGGGAGATGCTGACAAGTTGGATTCCGCTGACAGGGGTCTGGCACAATCTGCGTATCGAGGAGGTCCGCCTCTGGATCCTTACGATTCCCAACTCCGCAGTCACCCGCGCCATCAGTTTCGGACTAGGCATCGGTGGGCTTGCAGTCGCGCTCCGCATTTGGCTTGGCCTGGAGCGGGGCAGCTACTTCGACGCGTGAGAAGGAAGATACAGACCATGCCTCTTTCCAACGATTTTGCCGACTCCGCCGTTCGGATACAGAAAGGAAACTTCGCGTGAACATCCTTCGCCTACTGCAACAGGTGGATCGGCGCGTTCTCTATGTCCTTCTGCTGCTGGCAGTGACGCTGCCCTTCTTTGTGAAGATCGTGATTCACGTGCCTGTATCACAGCCGACCCAGTCTCTCTTCGACGCGATCGAAGCCCTGCCGGAGAACAGTTTCGTGCTGTTTGGGCCGAACTTTAGCGCAGGTACGCGCGGGGAGAACGGAGCGCAGTCGGAAGTGCTGCTGCGGCATATGATGATCATGTGGCACAAGAAGAAGGTACGATTCGGCATTCTCTCGTTCGACCCACAGGGGAAAACCATCGCAGAAGAGACGGCTCTCAGCCTTCAGAATGAGTACAACAAGCAGGGGTACGACATCAAAGAGGGGGTCAGTTGGGTCAACTTCGGCTACCGAGTCGATCAGACGAATTTCGTGCGCGCGATGGTCAAAGATGTGCCGGGATCGCTGATAAATGATCTCCACGATCAGCCGCTCACCGGTTTGCCGGTGATGCAGGGGGTCCACACCGCCAAGGACATCGCGATGATCCTGGATGTTAATCCGACTGCGGACTACGCGATCTATATTCGGTTTATGCAGGGACCCTTTAAGATCCCGATGGGACTTGCGCCGACAGCGGTCATGGCGCCGGAAGCCTTCAACTACCTCGACAGTGGCCAGATCGTCGGCCTGTTGCAGGGAGTGCAGGGGGCGGCGGAGTATGAGCAACTCTTGAACACGCCTGCGCGGGCGACTCGCGCCGCCAACTCCCTCTCCGCAGCGCATATCCTGTTGATCGGCTTCATTATTCTGGGGAATATCGCCATGCTGATGGAGCGCAGCAAACAGCGCAAAACGGGAGGTACGGTATGAGCGCATGGCTGGTAGCGCATAAAGAGATCATGATCCTGTGGTTTGGGGCCTTCTGTACGCTTGGCCTCTACTCGGTACTCTATAAAGAGAACAAGATCTATCGGATATTCGAGCATCTCTTTCTAGGCTTGGCGACCGGCTACCTGATCGCCAACACCTGGACGGACGTACTATTGCCCAAATGGTGGGAGCCGATGTGGAACAAGGGCCAGTGGGCGCTGATCTTTCTCCTGCCCCTCGGCCTCTGCTTCTACTTCATCTACTCCAAGAAGAACAGTTGGATCGCCCGCCTTATCATCGGGTTCTTTCTGGGAGTGGGCGCAGGACAGTCCTTCCAGGGTTTCGTCAACGATACCTGGCCGCAGATCGTCGGCACCTTCCGGCCCGTGATCGCCCATGATCTGATCGCCAAGACCGCCGATCATCCCGCTATCAAAGCGGTCAGTTGGGCGAAGGCGATGAACAACCTGATTTTCCTGATCGTACTGCTCTGTGTCATGTCCTACTTCTTCTTCTCCTTCGAGCAGAAAAACCCGGTGCTCAAAGGCTCGGCGAAACTGGGGCGTTGGCTGATGATGTTCTCGTTCGGCGCCATCTTCGGCTCGACGATCATGGCGCGGCTCGCCCTGCTCATCGACCGTATGGACTCGCTTATGAACGATTTTGGTGGCAAGGTGTTTGGCTTCACCACCGGTCCCCTCATCATGTTCCTGGTCCTGATGGCTCTCTCGGCGCTGGTTCTAGTGCTTGTCTACCGCGACAAGAAGAACCCTGAACAGGAGAGTTTGGAGTAGGTTAAAGCTCCATCAACTGAAGCATATTGTTTTCGGTATCACGGAAGGTTGCGAAGGAGGCGCTGCCGGAACTGGTCGGAGGGATCAGGAACGGCACGCCTTTCTGCGTCAGTTCGGCAAAAGCCGCCTGCACGTCGTCCACCTGAAGGGTAACCTGCACGGCGGTAAAGGCGATATTCGTCATCGGAATCGGGTCCGGAGAGACCTGCAACCCGACCCCCTCGTTAAAAATGACCCAGTCCTCTTCCTCTTCGGCCACCGTAAATCCCAGCGTATCTCGATAGAACCGTAAAGCGCGCTCGATGTCCTGCACGAGCACCATCGCCATCACCCCAGTAAACTGCATCTGCGTTTTACCTCTCCCCTACGTCTGCGTTGGGCCGAAATGCCTTCGATCCGAACGCTGCATTCTACCTCTCCTGGAGGCGCGCTGTCAAAAATGAGCGCAGGAATCGCCCTGGCGCTCTCCGAACCTGCATCGGACACAGAGGCGAAGCCGAGAGAGGTATGAGAACGCTCCAAAGCCAACAGGAAGCAAGCAAAACAGGGAGAAATACCGATGGAACTGACGGAGACGGTTATTGGGACCGAAGAGATCTATAACGGCAAAGTGGTGCATTTGAGGGTCGATACCATCCGGCAACCGGATGGCTACGAGGCGAAGCGGGAGGTCGTAGCGCATCCTGGCGCGGTCTGCATCGTGCCGATCCGCGACGATGGAATGGTGCTGATGGTGCGGCAGTTTCGCTTGCCAGCAGGACAAGTGCTCCTGGAGGTTCCGGCCGGTACCCGTGAGAAGAACGAAGACCCGCATGCCTGTGCTCTGCGAGAGTTGGAGGAAGAGACGGGCTACCGCGCTTCGGAACTTCGCCCTCTCTATACGGCCTATCTGGCTCCGGGCTATTCGACCGAACTCATGTATGCCTACATGGCTACAGGCTTGACGCTCGGGCAGACCAACCCGGACGAAGGCGAAAACCTCGAACTGATCGAGATCCCGATCACGGAGATCGAAAGTCGCGTTCTGGCTGGAGAGTTCGCAGACGCCAAAACTATCGCCGCCCTGCTGATGGCGAGCCGGCTCTACACACCCAGAGTCTAATGACTGGCACCCTGTTGGGCCTCAAGATCCTGGCGGTGATAGAGGAGAAAGACGGTGCCGACGCCGGGGCCACGAAAGGTCTGCACCAGCGTGTACTGGTCACCGACGATGGTATCGGCGTGGGGAGCGAGGGAAGCTGCTTCCCAGTCCCGCAGGCAGAGCCATTCGGGGCGGAGGCGGGTGATCATATCGGCAAGCGGATTGAGCGTCCGATACGAGGGCAGAACTTCGGGGGAGACCAGGCCGACACTGTCGAGGATGGGCAGGCGAGAGTAGTAGCCGATATAGCCGATCGGTTCGAGCAGAACGCGCTCGTGCGGTTGGGCATGGTCTCGGAGCCAGATTCCGATGGGCAGTCGCAGGGCGTCATCCTGACTCTGACGCAACGCAATCTGCGTCGTGATGGCACGCAGGTGCCAGAGGCCGAAGAGGCCGATACAGACAAGCAGCGAAGACCAGACCTGCGGAAATGGCTTGTGCGGGAAGTGACTATGCGCAGCGCGTTGCAGCAAGCAGAGGAGTGTGTCCACTCCGAGCGCTGCCAGGGCCATGACTAAGGGCCAGGGTGGCAAAAAATACCATCCGAAGGCCGGCACGCGTGAGGTCAGCATCGCCCCATAGTAGAGCAGCATCCAGCCTATCGGCAGCGCAAAGAGTCCCAGAGACGCGGAGGGAGAGGAAGGGACTGTTTGCGGCTTTTTGCTCCGAAGGATGGCGCTGCGAACAGCGCCGACAACGATCCCGATCCCCAGAAGAGTCAGAAGCGAAAGCGTCTTTTGGAAACCGCCCTGCACAAATTGAGCGCCGAAGATTTCACGGTTGACGGCGATGGGAGACAGAGAGGTCAGTGGCACGCGTCCGCCCAGGCTGTAGGCGGTCACCTTGGCGATGAGAGAAGTCGGGATAGGGGAGCCGAAATAGATCGTGGCGAAGAGTGTCCAGGGCAGGACGAGAAGGCAGGCGCCACACATTTCCTGCCACGCAAAACGTTTTTGCCGCGCCGTCAGCCCGATCGCCAGAATTCCGAAGAGCAGCAGACCGTCGATGCGCAGCAGGTAAAGCACGGCTCCCAGGGCGTAGAGGAGGCGAGAATTTCCTGCGACGTAGGCCCAGATCATCCCAAGGCTTACACAGGTTACCAAGCCGGTCTCCATGCCGCCAATACTGATGCTGATCGGTGTGGAGGTCAGGGCGTAGAGCAGAGCAGCGAGCAGTCCTGCTTGGGGCTTGCCGATCTCCGGGCGTGCCAGCAGTCGTGCCAGCAACACACAGGTCGTGCCGTCTGCCAGAATATTGATCGCCTTGCCCCAGGCAAGGGCATCGAGGTGCAGGGCAGCGAAGAAGGCGAGCAGGAGGGTGTAGAGAGGTGTCGTGCTGCCGAACACCCGCGCACCGATATTGAAAACGAAACCATGGCCTGCGGCGATATGTTCTGCATAGCGCAGGGTGATGAGGGCATCTTCCCCGGTCGAATGGGTGCGCATTGCGATCACGAGACGCACGACGACCGCCAGTACACCGATACTCAGAGCGAGTAGGCGTGACCGGCGGTCGGGGCGATCGGGCGGAGCGAGATCAAGTATCACCGTGGCGGACCTGGAAAGCCTCTAGCGGCCCCGGCGCGGTTTGAAAGTAGCCTGCATGGCGCGCACTTCGCGGATCCGGCGGTCACGTCGGCTCTCCTTCACGCGGGCGGATCTTATGCCTACCGATCCTGCCTCGCTTTCGGAGATAGGACGCACTCCTGCCCGTACCTGACGGGCTTCCCGCTCAGCGCGCAACGGACGTTTGCGCGATTCGATGATCTGACCGCTGGCAATGGCTGCCTCACGCTCCGCCTTCTTGCGGGCGATACTGGCGTCTGTAATCAGAGTGCCGAACACGACATCCGCAAGTGGGAACAGTACGCAGAAGTTCTTCTGGAAGTACTTGTGGTGCAGATGATGATGTCGGCGCAGGAACTGGAACCAACGGTACTTCTCGATGAAGTGTTTGCGCGGTACATGCATGTTCCAGTGCGTATACTCGTAGACTACGAAGTAGACAATCGTTGTAGACACGCCGCCGATAAATGTGTGATGGAGGAAGTGTTCGATCAACAGCATGATCGGAACGTGCATCAGAACGATCACGGGAAGCGCGTAAGGTTTGAGCAGGATGTGAGAAGGATGCTCATCTTCAGGTACGAAATAACTCTGGTCGCCTTTGTAGAGGCCGTGATGGACAATGGTATGCCCACGGAATGCTTCCTTGGGAGTACGCGGCACATGCATCCAGCACTTATGAAAATACCATTCGTAGAAACTACCGTAAATTATCCAGCACAGACCCGAGAGAATCTGCGGTAGGAGCGATGACACAGTCACGATATTGATTTTCTCACTTTCCAGATAAATTTTTCGCGCGGAGACGAAGAATTTGGGATGGCCACAGGGCTTCCTTGTCCAATGGACAAGCAGGAACCCCCGCACTGAGCCGCCGAATCATAAGGGCTCAGTGATAAAATTGTACCACAATCCTCTCATGCTTGCACACAGGGAGGCACAGGTCTGCGCAAATAACCGGCAAGAAGGGCACAGAAATGGCAGAGAAAGAGCCTCCGATAGCACAGCTCGTTGCGATCGTGCAGGAGAGCGCGAAATATCGGCATGTCTGCCCGGAACTCATCCAGCGGCTAGGGCAGCGGGAACTGGAGAAGCGGCGCAGCTTGAAAGAGGCTGTTAAGGAGACCAAAAATACGCTCCATCAAGTGGCGGGCGCTTATCTAGAGAGAACCCCACGCTACGCACACGCGATCGCCGCCCTCCGTCAGGCTCCGGATCCTTCTGCCCGCAAGGAGGTTGCCCGCACAATCCTCACGGAACACGCTTCGACGTTTGAACGTCTGCCGTACTTAGAAGCTTTCTACTCTACGGCGCTGGCGGAGATCGGGCCTGTGGGGTCTGTACTGGATGTGGCCTGCGGTCTCAATCCCTTGACAGCGCCCTGGATGCCTCTGGCGGTGGACGCGGAGATCCGCTATTTCGCTCACGATATCTATGCCGATATGATGGGATTTCTGGAAGAGTATTTCCTGATCTCGGGCATTGTCGGGCAGGCAGAAGTGTCGGATGTCGCGATGGTAGCGCCGGAGGTCGAAGCCGACGTTGCGCTGATACTGAAATTTTTGCCCGTGCTGGAGCAGACCGAGCGTGGAACGGCCCAGCGTTGGCTGCGCCGCCTGCGCACCCGTTACCTCCTGGTTTCCTTTCCGACACGGAGTCTGGGGGGGCATGGCAGAGGGCGCGCGGAACACTATGAAGGCTGGTTTCGCGAACTGATACAGGCCGAAAACTGGAATGCACGCCGGTTCCAGTTTCCTAATGAACTCTGCTTCCTGATCGAAAGAAACGAGAAAGGCTCGCACTACCGCGAAGGCGGAGCCTCTTTTTCGAGAAAAGAGAGAGGATCGAATTCTCTCGATGAAAGTAGCTGATAGAATGAAAGCAATGGATGCCGTGCAGCCAACTGCCAATAGTACACATCGTGATCCCAACTGTCTGATTCTCGCCAACCCCAAAGCGGGCCGTCTGGCGATGCGGGAGTGGCTGGCAGGCCTGCCGGACCGCTTTACGACGGTTGGCAAGTCTCCCAAACCGACAGAGCGGGTGCCTGTCAGTTTGACGCTTCTGTCGGAAGCGGCAGGGGAAGTCGGGCTGCGGGCCGATGTCGAGTTGACCCCAAAGCCTGAGGGAATTGCGGAGCGTATTCGCGCGGCGGAACAGCAAGGATACGACACCATCGTCGCCGTTGGGGGGGACGGCACCGTCCACCATGTCGTTCAGCATCTGGTCGGAACCTCTTTGCGGCTGGGCATTCTGCCACTGGGGACGGCCAATAACTTCGCACGCGGGCTGAACATCCCCAGTGATATAGTGGGAGCGATGCGCATCCTGGCGCGCGGGCAGGAGCGTATCATCGATGTTGGGCGTATCAAAGATGAATATTTTATCGAGGCCGTAGGAGTGGGGCTTTTCGCCGATTCTCTCCTGGCGATGGGGGGGCAGGAAAAACATCGCCACGAGTTTGGGCGTATCTTCCGAGTCACTCTGCCGTTGCTCTGGAATCCTCGCGCCCGCCGCCTGAATTTGACATTGGACGGTCGGACGGTGGAAGAGGAAGTGGTTCTGGTCACGGTATCCAACTCTCGCTTTCTGGGAGAGAACTGGCCTATTGCCCCCGACGCCTCCCTCGACGATGGCCAGCTCGACGTGGTCACGGTCGGCGCGATGACACGCTGGGAATTGATGCGCTTTGGGGTTGCCCTCATGCATGGTACGCATCTGAGCCTGCCCCAGGTGCAGGTGCGGCGTGCGAGCCGAGTCGAAATTCGGAGGGTGCATCGGGTCAATCACCCGCTTCCGGTGCATGCCGACGATCATATTCTGGCCTACCTTCCGGTAAGCATGGAGATCGTTCCCCTCGCTTTGCGCGTCCTGGCGCCTCCTCCCCCGAAATCTGAAAAGAATTGATCGGTTTGTCCGGTATATTGTGGTAAACTAGATATAACCTTTTTGAATGTCCTTGGGGTCGCAATGCGACCCCATTTGCACAAGCCTTTCGCACCTATGCCGAATGCACCAACTCACGATGCCATCACCCTGCTCACGGCAGTAGGCGCGAATATCGCCTACTTCCAATTTGCGCCGCATCCCGATCTCACTCTGTCCGCACTTTTCACGGCGTCCTACGTGTTCGCTGGCTACGCCTGCGCGGGAGACCTGGATCTGGACTCGAAAGAGTACCGTCGGTGGGGACCGCTGCGTTTTATCTGGTGGCCCTATCGCCAGTGTGTGCCGCATCGCTCCTGGATGTCGCATGGCCTCGTGATGGGAGGCGTCATCCGGGTAGCCTATCTGGCTATCGCCTGTACGATCCTCTTCTGGCTTAGCCTCTGGGGAATCAGTCGCCTGGGACCGCATCTCGACGCGAATCAGGCAACGGAAGCAGGCTGGCTCTCAATAGCCTCCTTCGCCCGACTTCATCCGGACTGGACGTCATCGCTGTTGGCAGGGTTTATTCTGGCCGGAAGTGCGCATTCGATTGCAGATGGTATTTCCACCTGGTTCAAACGTCGTTTCTGACCGTTAATGCAGACAGGGTTGCAAGCCTCCACTCACAGGCCGGAATGCGAACATTTTTCTCGTTGGACTGAACCAGACGGAGATAATGTCGTCTATCGTAAAGACAGATCCGGTTTGCGCTGGTCTCTGAGAGTTTAGGTTGGGAGTTTTCGATTGAACGTTACAAACACAGTTCGGGGCGCTCCATCAACAGACGAATCCACGCGGAACGTGGCTCCTCACAACGTTAGCAGGCACGATACGGGCAAGCTGACTCCCCATACCATCGTTTATTTCGATCATACGGCACTCATGAGCGGGGGGGAGATCGCCCTGCTGCATCTGGTTCAGCATCTGGATCGAAGTCGCTTTACGCCGGTAGTCGTGTTAAGCGCCGATGGACCGTTGGTTGCGAAACTTGTTGAATCGGGAGTGGAGACACATGTTCTTCCCCTCGAAGAGAGTGTCATGGAGACACGTAAGGACAGTCTGGAAGCACGGGGTCTGCTTCGCCCCCACGCTGCCCTCAATGTGGTTCGTTATGCTTGGCACCTGGCTCGCTTCCTCAAAGCCCGCAAGGCCGACCTCCTTCACACGAACTCATTAAAATCCGATGTGATCGGGGGAATCGCCGGACGGTTGGCTCGTATTCCCGTGATCTGGCATATCCGGGATCGCATCGCAACAGACTACTTGCCGAAACCGGCGGTGACCGGCTTCCGCTGGTTGTGCCGTATTCTGCCCCACTACATCATCACCAACTCGGAAGCGACCCTGCAGGCCCTCTCTTTGGACCTCGAAGGGCGGGCTGCGGTGATCCACAGCGGCGTCACGAAGACCTATGTGCGTGTGGTGCATGACGGAGTGGGCGATGAGGGCATTCGGATCTTCAACCCCGCGCTTAACAGTGAGAATCCCTTGATCGGTCTGGTAGGGCGTTTGAGTCCGTGGAAAGGGCAACATATCTTCCTGGAAGCCGCCGCCGCCGTACGCGAACAGTTTCCAAAGGCGCGCTTTCAGATCATCGGATCAGCGATGTTCGGCGAAGAAGAGTACGAGGCAAAGATACGCAAGTTGTGCGAGACGTTGGGCCTGATGAATGCCGTGGAGTTCACAGGCTATCGTACGGATGTATCCGCACTGATCGGCCAACTGGATGTGCTGGTACATGCCTCGACCAGCGGAGAACCGTTTGGTCAGGTTGTCGTCGAAGGAATGGTGGCGGGGAAGCCGGTGGTTGCGACCAACGGTGGGGGCATTCCAGAGATCGTGCAGGAGGGCGTGACAGGCTGGCTGGTGCCGATGGGCGAGAGCGCTCCCATGGCCGAGGCGATCATGCGGCTTTTGCGCGATCCGGAAGGCGCCGCCAAAATGGGCGCGGCGGGAAGACAACGGGTACTGGCCCACTTCACCATCGAACTTACCGCCAAAAGAGTGCAGGAAATCTACGATCAGTTTTGGGTGAACCACGGTGTCATTACGTCCTCGTAAAGGGCGGTGACAGAGAGGATGCACTATGGACAGCGTTTCACGCCGACGTTTTCTGGAGCAGTCGCTTTTAGCTGCCATGACAGGTCTGGTCGCCACCGAGGCGGTCGCCGCTCCCCGTAAGACACGCCGACGTGTCGCCGCTAACGATAAGATACACATCGCAGTCATCGGCGTGCACGGGCGTGGTCTCGACCATATTAAGGGCTACCTGAGTCATGACGAAGTGGAGATCGTTGCGCTCTGCGATGCCGATATGGCGGTCATACCGAAAGCCTCGGATATGATCGAAAAAGCAGGCAAGCCCAAGCCCAAAGCAGTCCAGGATATTCGCGAACTGCTGGCGATGAAAGAGATCGATGCCGTCTCTATCGCGACCCCCAACCATTGGCATTCTCTGGCGGCGATCTGGGCCATGCAGCAGGGTAAAGATGTCTATGTCGAGAAGCCCATCAGTCACAATGTCTCGGAAGGTCGGCGCACCGTGGAGGTGGCCCGCAAACTCAACAAAATCTGCCAGGCCGGAACGCAGTCTCGCTCCCACAAAGCCTGCCAGGATGCGATGGAATATATCCACTCCGGCAAGATGGGGAAGGTGACCCTCTCCCGTGGCCTCTGCTTCAAACCGCGCGCCAGTATCGGTAAGATAGACGCTCCGAACATGCCGCCGACTTCTGTCAACTACGACCTCTGGCTCGGGCCTGCTCCGCAAAAACCGGTTGAGCGCAGGCAGTTCCATTACGACTGGCACTGGTTCTGGGATTATGGCTGCGGCGATCTCGGCAACCAGGGCATCCATCAGATGGACATTGCCCGCTGGGCTCTCAACAAGAACGCGCTTCCGAACAGCGTGATGAGCATCGGCGGTCGATTCGGCTATGTCGATGACGGCCAGACCCCGAATACGGAGATCTCCTTTTTCGACTACGGCGATTCACATCTGATCTTCGAGGTGCGCGGCCTGAAAACCGAGGGCGTCGAAGGCATCAAGATCGGCAATATCGTCTACGGCACCCAGGGCTATGCGGCATTCTCCGACAGTTACGGTAAGGCTGCGATCTTCGACAACAGCCACAACAAGATCATGGATTTCTCCGGAGCCGGAGACCATTTCGGCAACTTCCTCAAGGCGGTTCAGTCACGCAAGGCCTCGGATCTGAATGGCGACATTCTGGAAGGTCATCTCTCCAGCGCACTGTGCCATCTCGGCAATATTTCGTATCGTCTGGGGACGCCGCAACCGTTCAACCCGAAAACCAAAGCGTTCGGCGATGACAAAGAGGCTTATGAGACCTACGGTCGGTTCGAACAGCACCTGACCGACAACGGCGTCAACCTGGAAGAGACCAAGTATCTGCTTGGCCCGACCCTGAAATTCGATCCGCACACCGAGAAGTTCCGGGGCAACCGCCACGCCGATCTTTTGCTGACCCGCGAATACCGCAAGGGCTTCGAAGTGCCGGAGAAGGCCTGAACCTATGACGGAGCGGGAGCAACCGCATCCTGATACACCGAACCGGGAGAGCCAGCCACCGTCACGCCTGTTGACGGTCGGCCTGGCTCTTCTGACTCTGTCTGCCCTCTATCTACTTGGCCCCGCCCGTGCGGCGATGGGATGGGCCGCTGCCATCGCTGTGCTTCTACATCTCGGCCTGGGCCTGCTGTTGATCGTGCCTTTCGCGGTCTACGGTATCCGAACCAGGGGAAGAGATTCTACGACAGGCCGCAAGAGCCTTTTCTGGCCCGTCGTTGGCCTCTGCGCCTTGACGGGAGTGGTGTTAACCGTGCAAGCCGCTCAAGGCTCTAGCACGGCACATGCGCCGGGGGTATGGTGGACGCACCTCGTTGCAGGCTTCTTCGCTGTACTGGTCTGCGGCGGCTGGCTGATTCGAACGAGACGGCACCGACCGGGGAAAACCTACGGAGGCGATAGAGATAAATCGGGTTTGCCCGGCACAGAATCGTCGCACATTCCCTTTGCGTGGAAACGTGCCGGGCTTCTCTGTCTGCTGGTAATCTCGACACTGGGATTGGGAGGGGCGGTGGCGCTGCCGCATTACGACGCGGCGGGCTACTATCGTGATACGACCTCTACCAATGCGGCCCAGGCGGAGAACCGGTTCTTTCCGGCCGGGGTGCGGTTGGCGGCAGAGAGCCAGAGGAGCGCTCCAGAGGCGGACTACTGCGGGAGAGCAGGCTGCCACACGACTGCTTTGCAGGAGTGGCAGGGCTCGGTGCATCAGCAGGCGGCGAGCGATCCTGTCTATCGACGCGTCCGGCAAGAGTACGAAGGGAAGGCAGGAGCGACCGCAGCGCGCTGGTGCGCCGGGTGCCATGAACCGCTGAGCGTGATACAAGAGGGCAGGCAACCGCTCGCAATTCCGGCAGGCGTGGGACAAGGCGCACACGAATTCGTGGGACAAGGCGTGCAGGGCACACACGAAGGCGTCGGCTGCGTGGGATGCCACGCTATGACAGATGTGTCGGCGAGGACCGGCAACGGCCACTTTACCTTGACGCTCCCCCAAAACTATCCGTTCGCGGATAGAACCTCGGGTTGGCAGCGCCGAATGCACGAATTTCTTCTGTATGTACGACCCACTCCTCACCAGACGGCCTATCTCAAACCGGAGATCCACTCTTCCGGCGAGTTCTGTGGAACCTGTCATCGGCAGAGTTTCAATGTGCCGCAAAACGGCTACCAATTTGTGCATGGCCCGGACGAGTGGGGAGAGTGGCAGAGCGGGCCGTTTGCAGGCAGAACCGCCCGCACGGCAGGCCTCAGGACGGAGCCGCAACGCACCTGTCAGGAATGCCATTTTGTCCGTTCTGCGGCCGGGAAATTCTCTCACGCTTCTACCGGCGCGGGAAACTGGCTGTCGGCAACGCCTTCCGTCGCGCAGGGGGAAAGAACCAGGATCCCTGTCCCAGGAAGTGGCCTGAAGGTCGATATTTTTGCGCTACGGCGATCTGCAGGGACTGGACAGCAGGAGGACTGGATCGCCCCGCTGGACGCTCCCCGCCGCGCGAAAGCGCTGCACGCGGGTGAAAAGTGCCTGCTCGACATCGTCGTGAGCAACCGCAACATCGGGCATGATTTCCCGGCTGGTTATCTCGATATAGAAGAGGGCTGGCTGGAAGTCACCTTGCGGGATGGGCAGGGGCGTGTGCTGGCGGAGAGCGGGCGACTCGCATCGGATCAGGCGGCGCTCCCGGCGGACACCCATGCGTATTGGTCGATCCCGTTGGATCGCAGCGGGTCCGCTTTAGAACAGCATGAACTCTGGCAGCAGGTGACGACCGCGTACCGTCGCACTATCCCTTCCGGAGGATCCGACATCGCCCGTTACCGTCTCACCGTTCCCCGCACGTTCATCCCTCCGCTCACGGTACAGGCTCGCCTCTGTTATCGATCCTTGCGCCCCGATTTTGCGCGTTGGGTCGGCCTGCCGTCCGCACCTTCTGTGACTATCCTGACGGAATCGAAGGTCGTGCTGCCGTGGGACGGCGCTTCCACACCTCCGACACCCGAAAGCGAAACCGCGTTGCGCTTTGTCGAGTATGGGCTCGGGCTGCTGGCTCCGAAGGATGCACCGGATGCCGCGCGGGCGCGGCGGGCCTTTCTCATGGCGCAAGGGCTCGCGCCGAATCGGCCCGAGCCGTTTGTGGGGTTGGGCCGCGCCTATCTTGCGGAGCCCGAACTGCTGGCTGCGCGGACCCAGTTCGATGCCGCGCTGCGCCTCGCTCCGAACGATCCCGCCGCACTGGCCGACCTTGGCGTCGTCTATAGCAAGCAGGGGGAGTACGACCGCGCCCTGAATTTGCTTCGCCCGCTCGCGCTGCGGTTTCCCCAGGACGCCAGCCTGCAGTTCGATTTAGGGCTGACCCTATTCCGCTCCGGCGACTACCGTGCTGCCGTGATGGCGTTCGAGAACTCCCTTGCCACTGATCCCGACAATGCCGCCGCACATTTCCAACTCAAGCAGTGCTTCCAACACCTCCAGCGGGTGCCGGAAGCCCGCCGAGAAGAGGCGATCGGGCAGTATCTGGCCGAAGATCATCTCCAAACCCTGCTGGTTCCGCCCTATCTGAACGGGCATCCCGACGTGCGGCAGATGGCGCAACCGATCCCCGAACACGCCCTGAAATCCGGGACCCGATGATGCTAAAGGTAGTAGAGAGGGTTGTGGCAGACGTAGCGGTCGAAGCGACCGAGAGGCCGTGAGGACATGAAGAGGTATTGAAAAGCGATATGCCAGCCGCAGCCGAGCAGCCAGGAGAGCATGATCTCATTGCTGCCGCACACCGGAAAATAGAGCTCCAGAGGTCGAAATTCGAATTCGCCGACCGTTTGAGGCAGACGCTGGAAGAGCGTGACACCGTGGAAGATCATGCGGGGAAGGTCGGTCGGTTCCAGTGCTAAAATAGGACCGGTCGTCTCATAGCCCAGGTAGGCGTAGCCGACAAGGCGGCCTTTCTCACCAGGTGGAGCCGGGTGGCGAAACAGGCGCGACGCCCGATATGGGCCGCCCATCGAGGCGACCCAGAACGCATGCTCGGCCGGACGGGCATAACCGACGATCTCACGATCCAGCCTGTCGATTTCGGCCTGCACTTCCGGAGTCAGGACAATCGGTTCGGCCTCCAGCGGCGTGAAGGCAGGATTGGAGGCGGCTCCGGAGGGTGGCAGGATGCTGTCGCGAACGGTCGCTGCGTCGGCTTCCGGTAAGGTCAGTTTCTGCAAGGAGCCGACGAGGAGCATCATCGGCAGGCGTGGAAAACAGCCCGCCTTACGGATATAGAGGGAGTCCGCCGAGGGATGGTGCGAGGCCAGCACGAGGCGCGTGTGCGCTCCTGCCAGATCGCCATCCTTCAGGCACGCGTTGAGTAAAGTCCCCCCGATGCCCTGACGCTGGTGTCCGGGCAGCATAAAGAACTCGTTCAGGCACCAGACGCCGTCGCGCACCATACTGCGTGCATATCCGATCACTTTCGGTGGGCTGAACAGCGCCGACTCCTCCGCCAGCCAGAAGCTGGAGTCGGGTGAGTTTCGCAGGTGATGGCGCGTGGGCGCGTGATGCGGCCAGTTCATCTCCTGGTTCATGGTGCGGCGCATGGCCTCGAACGTCGGAAACTCGTCGTCTGCGGTGCCGCGCCTTATCCGTACATGACGCGGCAGTCCTCGCTCTTTTTTCTCACTCCTCAACCCAAAGAAGTCCATAGTGTCGTCTGGATCTATCTTTGCGCCGTGGTGTCGGCGCGGGGCGGGAGCGCCTGAAGCGCCGTTGCAATCGCGGCTTCCAGTTGTCGATCCCGGCCTTTGGCATAGTCCTCAGGCGTGTTCTCGACCAGAATGTCCGGCACGATCCCGTGGTTCTCCAGGTTCTGACCCTTCTCGTTGAAATAGCCCCAGGTCGGCAGGCGGAACTTCGTGCCGTCCACCAGAGTGGCCTCATAGGTGCCGATAAGATAACCGGGGGTCGCGACGCCAAGGATCTTGCCGAGATGCTCGGCGCGGAACGCGGAGGGGAAGGTCTCCGCCGCACTCGCAGAGTGCTGGTCGATAAGCAGGACCACGGGTTTGGTCCACGCTTTGGTGGGCAGGGTCTCGCGTTGGGCGTCTCGAGGCTGCGTATAGCCGTAGACCTGCGGCGAAAGCGACTGAAGGATCGCCTCATCAACGGCGTTCAAACCTCCGCCATTGTTGCGAATGTCGAGAACGAGCCCTTCCTTGTTGATCGCATCGCTGTAGAGTTCGCGTTTGTACTGTTTGAGCGCTTCCGGATTCATCCCGGAGATATGGATATAGGCGAGCCGCCCTCCAGAGATCTTGTCCACCATGTCGCGATTTTGTCGCAGGCGACCTGCCTCATCCAACTGCGCCCACTCTCCCATCCCAATCGGGCGAATGCGGACGGTGCGCGCACCCTCTTTCGTCGGCTTGCTGTTGACGGTCAGTTCGACGGTTTTGGCGCCTTTGGTCTGAAGCATTTCGTAAAACGATTCGTCGAACGTGACGTCCGTGCCATCTACGGCCAGGATGTAGTCGCCGGGGGCGATACGGGCGGCGGGCTTGTCGGCGGGTCCTTTCGGCAGCGAAGCCAGCACTTTGAGACCGGCGCCACTGTAGGTCGGATCGAAGGTGACGCCCAGACTATACTGTGTAGGCCCGAAATCCTTGATCGTCGGCGTAATCTCCGAGTGCGAGGAGTTCACCTCTCCGACCATCTTAGAGAGAAGATCGGTGAACTCCTGCGGTGTTGCGACCGATTCGAGCTGAGACGCATACTTGGCCCGAATGGCCTTCCAATCGACGCCGTGTAGTTTCGAATCGTAGAACTGCTGCCCGAAGCGGCGATAGAACTCCTCGAACGCCTCGGAGTAGAGCGCGCGTCGGTCGAAGAGATAGTCCGCCCGAAACGGGATCGTCTGCGGTGGCTGCTGTGGAATGTGGAGCAGTTTGGGAGCGCCGTTGCCGTCGATATAGGGGAGCGCATTGCCGGCATAAGGAGGCGCATTCAGGCCGATGGTGCGCGGTACGCCCCCGACGCCAAAGTAGAAGATACGGTCACTTCCTGGGGTAAAGATGGGCACTCCGCCTGGCTCTCCCGTGGTAGTAAGCGGAAAATTCGCGCCGGTATTGAGAGCTCCGAGGGAGAGATTGCCGTTGAGCTGAACCGCGACGAGGCCGCTGTCGGGAGAGATACCGTACACCGTCGCGATGGAGCCAGGCGGAGTTACGGGCTGCGCGCGCTGCGAGATGTCATCGAAGTCGATCTTGACATCTTTGCTGCGGTCGCCGGGAGCCGGTTTGGCGTCGGGCGCGGCGGCCTCGGGATTCTCCAAACTAAGTTTGAATAGGCCAGGCAGCGTGTTGCGGTCCGTCAGAAAGAGCAGTTTCTTTCCGTCCGGCGTAAACAGCGGTTCGCTGTAGCGGCCAGGATAACGGGTCACATTGACGGCCTCTCCACCGACGGTCGGCACGACCCAAAGATCCTGATCTTCGTATTTGTCGGTACGCACGAATGCCAACCATTTGCTGTCCGGCGACCAGGCGTGGTTGGTGATCCCTAGTCCGTAACTTTCGCTGTTGATGCCGTTGCCAATGGCGACACGTCGGGGGGGAGCGCTGCCATCTGCCGGGGCGACATAGAGGCCTGGCTGCGCGCCAGCCTTCACAAAGGAGACGGATTTGCCGTCGGGCGCGTAGTGCGTATCGCTCTCGGTATCAGCGTCGTTAGTGATCCGGGTGAGGGCTTTCGTTTTGGTATCGATCACATAGACATCGGTCTGATTCCCCCGGTCGGAGATCGTGACAAGTTTGGAGCCGTCGGGCGACCATGCGAAATCTTCGTAATGGCCATCGGGGGGCGTCAGTTGTGTGGCGGTTCCGCCTGCGGAAGGCATAAGCCAGATCGCGCCTTTCATCAGCAGCGCGAACTGTTTGAAATCCGGGGACATCTCTCCGCTGTCGCTGGTGGTGAGCGTCTGACGTTCGGTGTTGTTGACCCGGTCGTCGGTGCGAATGATGGTGTTGACTTTGTGGGGATCGGAGCCGTCGAGATGCACGGTATAGATGTCGCCGTTGTAGAGATAGGCGATCAAGGAGCCGTTGCGGGCGATAGCCGGGAAACGGACGGCGTCTGTGGTATAGTGCGTGATCGGTTTGGCATCGCCTCCACTGAGTGGCACGCGCCAGATGTTGGGCGTCTTGCTGTCGCCGTTCAGAGTCGTCACGAAGAGGGAGCGGCTGTCCGGACTGAAGAGCGGCCAAAACTGCTGCGCGTCGGATTTCAGCAGAGAGTGGGTTGCGTTGGTCGCCAGGTCTTTGACGACGACACAGGCCGCTGCGCTGCCGCGATACCAGGGGCGCGACCACGGAAATCCGCCGCGTACATAGGCGAGGGTCTTGTGATCCGGCGAAAGGGTGGGATAGCGCAGCGGCTCGCTGTCACTGGCAAGCTGCTTGAGCGCTCGCGTATGCAGATCGATGGTAAAGAGGCTGAGGGAACGGGTATCTCGCTGGCCATAGAAGAGCAGCTTCGTGCCGTCGTCTGTCCAGTCTGTTACGAGGTTAAGGCCCGCATAGGCCGTCACCTGCCGCACTTCACCGCCGGAGGAGGGGATCAGGAAGATGTCTGCGTGTCCGTTGCGAAAACTGGAGAAGGCGATCCATTTCCCGTCCGGCGACCAGCGCGGCGAGTAGTCGATGGTCTCGTGAATGGTCAGGCGCGTCGCGACGCCTCCCCCGGTCGGCACGGTCCAGAGGTTGCCGAGGTAGGTAAAACAGAGCGTCTTCCCGTCGGGAGATGGCGAAGGCCAGGTGACGCCGTGCGCGATCTTGTCCGTTGGCGGCGCAAGCAGATCTTGCGTGGGCTTCGGCGGGGCAGTAATCGTCGGTGGAGGGGCGGACGTCTGAGCTTGCCCCGCATATGCGGCAGGCAAACTCCCGACTCCAACCATTGCGACGAAAAGGGAAGCGACGGCGCGGTGTCGCGTCGTCACGGGAAAAGGCATCATAGCGGTGGCTCGCTTTCATGTTCCGAGGAGGCAGAAAGAGGGGGCAGTTCCCTCCTCGGATGGTAAAGATGTAGGGCAATCAGGATTGACGTTGCGAAGGCGCAGAAGTTACGCTCTCTTCTGCACCTGGGGCTCGTTCCCTTTTATACGCACTGAACGGGGTTGGAGTACACCCTTCCACTCGATACTTACGTTGTTTTTCCTTATTCCAACCGCTTCTGTCTATTTTCGAGAAATTTAACTCGCGTTCGCTTCGCTCACGTACCTAGCCCCCGTCCCCTTCCCGAGACGGGAAGGGGTGCCCAAACAAGCAACGACCGAAGAGCGCTCCCCTGTGTTTTTGCGCCCTGCAAGGCGATTTTGTATTAATCGCCTTGCGCGTTTGCATCGCGGTCATAGCCGACGAAGTCGCCGGATTCCAGGTTTGCGCCCCTCGGATTGGGAGCGGGAGTTTCGCCGGTCAGACGTTTGTCGCGGGGGACGGCGACCTCCATACTGCCGATGTGGCGCAGGGGAATCGGCTGGAGGGGCAAAGGGTCGGGCAGCCCTGTTGCGGACAGACGTTCGGCAACGTGTGCTGCTAGCATCTGCGTCAGTTGTGCCACGACTTCGGGGCGTTCGACGGCGACATTGTGCAGTTCGCCGGGATCGGTCGGCAGGTGATAGAGTTCGATGTCGGAGTTGCCGTGCAGGTCGGGCGTTTCGAGGGGCACGATCAGTTTCCAGGCGTGGGTGCGGAGACCGCGCTTCTTCATCCAGGTGTTCTCGGTGATGTAGATGGCATCTGTTGTGCCACGGGCAGTCGCGGAGGGCGACTCGATCAACGGGACCAGACTGGAGCCGAGCATGCCCTCGCGGGCGGCAATTGCGCCAAGACCCAGCAGGTCGAGAATGGTGGGCGCGACATCGAACATACGGGTGAGCCCGCCGAGGCGCTTGCCGGAAGGCAGCAGGGAAGGGCAGCGCATAATGAGCGGTATATGGATATTGGTGTCGTAGAGGCCGTGATGGTCGAACCAGTGACCGTGTTCGTCCAGCTCTTCGCCATGATCCGCCGTGAGAACCACCAGCGTGTCTGCTGTCAGGCCCAACTCGTCCAGGCGTGTGAGGATATGCGCGAAACAGGCGTCCATATAGGCGATTTCGGCATCGTACTGGGCCTTGGGATACTCGATATCGGTCACGCCCGGCATCCACTCCGCGAAGTAGCGACGAAACGGCTCGAAGTCCCAGAGTGCATCCATACTGGTGTTAGCGGGATCGAGTTCATCCCCCTGGTAGAACATGCGGCTGAAGGGCGGGGGCGGCAGATAGGGGGTGTGCGGATCCCAGAAGTGGAAGAACAGAAAAAACGGTTTGTCCTGGGCGGCGGCCGCGTTCAGCGCTTTGAGCGAGGCTTCCAGAACGGCTTCGCCTTTGCGCAGGCTATGCTTCTGACTGTAGTCCCAGCCGTAGGTCTCGATCTGCTCGAAGCCACGGGCGAACCATCGGCCCAAATTGTCCGCCGCCGCCGTATAGTAGCCCTGTTCCTGAAGCAGCTCGGCCAGCATCTTCACGCTGGGCGTGGGCTCCGGTGTCCCCGACTGACAGGTGACCTGATGCGCATAAATATCCTTGCCCGTCATCAAGGTCGTATGGCCAGGGTAGGTGGGAATGTGGGGGCTGAAGTGGTCCGTGAAGACCACTCCCTCCGCCGCCACCCGATCGATATGCGGGCTGGTACACCGAAAGTGCCCATAACAGGAGAGATGATCCGCTCGTGTGGTGTCTAAGCTGACCAAAATTACGTTTGTCATCCATTCCTCTCTCGTACTTATGAATCCCGCATGCAACCAGGTCGGTATGTGTTAAGGCACCCCCTTCCTGCGTCGGGAAGGGGGCCGGGGGTTAGGTTACCCGGCCAAACGACGATTTCGTTGGTAGGGTTGGGACCCCGCGTCTTACATTATGGTTTGCGGGGATAGCGCTCCGGGGACTGGGCCGCCGTGTAACCCAGGATGGCGAGAGCGCAGACGCCCTGCTTCAGGTCGTCGGCCTTGACCTTGTCGAAAGTGTCGGATTGGGAGTGGTGCGTCAGGCTGTATTCGTCGGAATCTTGATTGAAGGCGAACGCCGGAACTCCCATGTCGTCAAAGGAGGCGTGATCTGTTCCGTTCATCTTACCAGGGATCAAGTTCAAATCGTCTGTGAGCAGTTTCAGGTCTTTCAGCATGCCGAACTGCGCTTCCAGCATCGGCTTGTCCTCGGCCCGGCCCTGCAGCCATGCCCCTCTGACGCGACCGGTGCCGGTATCATGGATGAAGACCACATCGAACTTGTCCATCTCCGACTTGTGCGCTTCTGCATAGGCTTTGGAGCCTATCAACCCCTCTTCCTCGCCCGTGAACATCACGAATCGCATGGTGCGTTTCGGAGCCACTCCCAGCGATTTGATGATCCGCGCGGCTTCTAAAACCGCCATGCTGCCGGTGCCGTTGTCGGTGCTGCCGGTTCCAAGGTCCCACGAGTCGAGGTGTCCGCCCAGCAGCACGATCTCCTCGGGTTTTTCGGAGCCCTTGATCTCGCCAACGGTGTTGTAGACCGTAATCGGGCCTTCGATGAATTTGCTGGTGACTTCGACATTTACATGCAGGGCAACGCCGCGTTTCAGCATCCTCTGCATCATGGCGATATATTCGTGGCTAACGAAGAGTGTCGGCATGGCAGCGGTCGTAGTCCAGGTGCCTGTCATATTAAGGAGAGAATGCGGCTTGCCGGAATCCGTGAGCATCACCGCTGCGCCTTCCCTTGCCAAAAACTCGGCGCGCGCCTTGCGGAACTCCGGGCTTCCGAATCCTTGACGTCCGCCCGCTCCTCCGCGTCCGCCCGCAGGCGCTTCCACGGCAGGAGGCGAAATCCCTGGGATCGGAACGAACGGTTTGGGGTCCGGCAGGCTGGGAGAGGTGGAAGTGTCGCTGTTCAGCAGGATCGCATTTTTGAGTTTACCTTTGTACGCCGCCAGATCCGCCTCCGTGCGCGGATTGAAGACGATGACGGGGCCGGTGATCTTGCCATTCGTGCCTGGTGTCCATGCCCCTTGTGCCGCTTCGACCGTCAGGCCGTTCTCAACGATCGTCATCTCGCATTTGCCTCGCTCCCAGCCACGCGGGATCGTATAGGGTTCGAGATGGACATTTTCCAGACCGTACTCTTTCATCTTCGAGAGGGTCCAGTCGTTGGCGCGTTTGAGGCGATCAGAACCGGTGAGGCGCGGCCCGATCATATCGCTCAGATACTCCAGGGTGTTCATCACTTCGGAGTGGTCGCGCTCGATGTCGATAAACTTTTGTGCAGCCTCTTTGGGATCGGAGAGATCCCCGCCTTTGACGCTTGCTCCCGCGAACGTAGACGCCATGCAGGGAATGAAAAATGCGAGCAGCAGGCTAGATCGTCGGCTGCGGCGAGAGAGGGTGTACATAAGAAATTGCTCCTTCTGAAATAGAGTAGCGCTTCATCGACACTGCCCTGATTTTCGGCATCGCTGTCGGAGAGTCCTGCATTCCTCACCGCCTCTAAGGTCAGCGCGACGGAAGAGGCGGAGGTTCGGCAAAACCCCGCACCTGGGAGGCAGTGGGGGTGGGATTTACGGAAGGCGGAGGTTCTTTTGCACCTGCCGCTTTAAGCAGAGGGATCTGGGCTTTATGATAAGGAGGAGGTGAGGCGCGATTGGGTGATGAGTTCGAATTCCAGGTTGGCGAAGCGGATGTGGTCACCAGAGGCGAGGGTAGTGGGCATGGAATGTGATTTGCCATTGGGGGGGGCAAGCTGTTCGGAGTTGTGCCAGGTGCCATTGGTGCTGCCGAGGTCGATCAAGCGCAGGGTTTCGTCGGCCCATTGTAGTTCGGCATGGCGGCGGGAAGTTTTTGGCGTGGAACCCAGTTCGCACTCGGTAAGGTCGATGTCGGCATGGATCGCGGCTTTGGCGTCGGAGCGACCAATGAGGAGGCGCAGAACCGATAGCGGAAAGGTGCGGCCTGCGGCGGGGCCGTTGAGGAGCCGAAGAAAGGCGTTCTCCGGAGTCAAGGGAAGAACGGGCGCCTTCTGTCCGGGGAGATCGTAGCCGGGAATGGGATCCTGTCCGAAACCGCCCATAGAGTTAATGGCCCCCCAGTTCGCGGGTCGATGTCAGAATTTCGGCGGAGGCGTGCGGATTGAGCGTCCCTGTGCGTTGCAGGCTTTCGAGCTCCTGTGCAGCCGCCTGCGCCAGGGCGGATCGACCCGTGCGGCGGGCCGTATGGGCGATGTCGGAAAGCAGCACAGAGGTGCGGTGCGTGTCTGTCGTGCGGGCGAGGGCAGTGCTGTAGGTGTTGAGTTCCCAGGTAAGCCGGTCCTGATCGACCTCCTCCGTAAGCTGCTGGGCCTCGCGATAGGAGGCAGTGGAAGTGATCGACGCGACGCCGCAGACGTCGGTATCGCCGATACGCAGACGTACTTCCAAGATTTCGCGCAGTCCGAGCGACTCCCCGAAAGCAGGCGGCGGCACGGTGACGGTGAGCAGGAGATCGGTCGGAACGTCTCCTCCCAGCGCAGGCAAGGCGATCTCCGTCTGCTCGGCATGCGCAGGAAGCGCCAGAGGCAGAAACTCGGGACGGAGACGGCAGGCGGACTCTATGCGCAGTCCAGGGACTAGTTCAACCAGATGCAGCTCGGAATCCGCGACCGCCGTAGACTGTGCGCGGTTCAGACGGGTGCGCAGCTTGGGTGTCAGCTCCTCCGGCGTGTCGGCGTAGAGAAAGGCGCCGCGTCCCCGGTCGCTCAACTCTGTTAGAAACCCAGCATGGAAATCGGCGGCGTTGCCCAGTCCTACGGTGTAGAGTGTGATACCTTTGTCGCTTAAATCGATTGCCTGTGCCAGCAGAGGCACGGCGTTCGGAGTAGGATGACCCTGCGGATTGGTCGGATGGCCGTCTGTAATCAAAAGGCCCACGCGCATCGTATGGGTCTCGAAGGGCAGCGCCTGCGCGAGCCAGGCCAGCGCCAGATCGGTGCGGGTGACGCCGAGGGGCTTGAGCATGGTGAAGGCTTCTTCGCCTGCCTCCTCCTCACCTCCTACTACGGAGTTGAGCAGAGGCTGGAGGGTGTCTCCGAACGTGGCCAGCGAGAAGCGATCTTCTGGGCGCAACAGGGCGAGCGCGGCCCGGCAGGCAGCTTTGGCGCTTTCCATCTTCGCTCCGGCCATCGAACTGCTGGTGTCGAGGGCGATGGCGACACGCAGCGGCAGCGCAGCGGATGTGGCGTTTTGTGTCAGGGGACTCAGGCGCACCCGCAGGATATGCGTCGTCGGTTGCGGGCCACTGCGTGCGGCACGGTCCCAGGCCAGATCCATCTCAAACATCGTCGTCTGCCTCCCGGACTTCCAGTTTCGCATCTTGCGTCAATCCCAGCTCCAGAGACCTGCCATTCAGCGCCGTCAGATCCGGGAAGTTCTCAAAGATCCAGCCATTGAGAGGCCGCTCGACCAGCGACTCCAGCAGAGTCTTGATACGGCGTCCGCCAAACAGCAGATTGTCCTTCTGCGCCATCCGCACCGCCATGACTTCCAGCACGGAGGGCAGGAAATGGAGCGTCAGGCGGTACTTTTCCTGGGCAGAGTTGACGAGTTTGGCCAGGAACTTCTGTGCGATGCCGGTCACGAACTCCGGGCGCAGCAGATCGAACACGACGATATTGTCGCCGAGGCGGTTCAGCAGTTCGGCGCGTCCGATGCGACTGGTGAAATGCCAGTCAACCTCTGCCTGAAAATGGTTCCGCACGTCCTCGTAGGAGAACTCATGCATGGTGTCCATCCGCACCCGGTTCATGATACCTTCGCGCAGGCGGACCCCGGTCTGCGCGTCCGTCAGGTCCGACGCGCCGATATTGCTGGTGAAGATGATCGCGGTCTGGTTGAAATAGGCCGTCTGGCCTTTGCCATCCGTGAGACGCCCGTCTTCCAGAATCTGCAAAAACTTGTCGAGCACACGCGGATGCGCCTTTTCGATCTCATCGAAGAGCAGGATGCTATAGGGCTTTTCGAGCACGCGGTTGGTCAGTTGCCCGCCATCCTCATAGCCCTCGTAGCCGGGCGGCGCGCCTGCCAGTTTCTCGGCGGCATGCTCCTCTTTGTACTCGCTCATATCGAAGCGGGCGAACGCCTGTTCATCGCCGAAGACCAGTTTTGTCAGCGCTTTCGCCAGTTCCGTTTTGCCGACTCCTGTCGGGCCGACAAAGAAGAAGACACCTTTCGGCTTGCCGGTGCGCCCGCTGGCATCGCCCGAGAGCGTCAGCCCCACGCGCGCGGCGGTGAGCATGGTGGTGACCGCGTTGACAGCGACCGGCTGCCCGATGACCGTGCGCGACAACTCCTCACGCGCTCGCCGCACGCGTTCCGGTTTCAACTGCTCCCACGGATCGTCCCGCTGCCCGAACTTGAAATAGTCCGTGAGACGCCACATCTCATGCACGCGCACGGGGATGCGCTCCTTCCAGGAGGTGTGGCGCAGCGCCTCCATATCCATCACCTGCACGCCTTCGGTCAAGTCGGAGAACTCGTCGGCGACCTGTTCCAGTTCCGAATGCGTTTTGCCTTCTGCGCGGTTTGTGTCGAGGCAGTCGCCGCCGAAGAAGCCCCCGGAAGCGGGGCCGGGCTGCACGAAATTAATGGCGAACTGGCGCCGTTCTTCGCGGTTGGGGCGGGCGGCCTGCACCAGCGCCACAAAGGGGTTGTCGTGGTAGAACCACTCCGGCACGCGCCGCAGGTCGCCCGCCGTGACGATGAGGGTGTTGCGGTAGCCGAGCAGAGGGCCGTGCCGGATGACGCCTGCCTCCAGCGTCACCTTCTTGAGCAGCATGAGCAGACGGCGTTCGTCGGCGGCGTAGCGACCGGCGTCCATCGTCAGCATGTCGGCGAGATCTACAAGCGCGACTGCCGACATGCGCTCCTGCGCCATCACGAGGCGCAGGTTGCCGAACGCCTCTTCGGGCGCGGCGCGGCGGGTGGCAAACAGGCCCGTGCCTCCGCCCGGACTCTGGCGTGTGGGCGGAGTCATAGGGTCTGCGGGCATCGCTATCGTGGTCTCGTTCGGGGTCGGTGCGCGGCCGGAGAGGCCCGGGTTGCTCTCGACGATCCCGCGCTTGACCGCCTCTTCGAAGCGCTGCCGCATCGTCGCAGGCAGCGGCTGATCGTTTTGGGGGCGGCTGCGAGGCTTGCCGGTGTCATCGACAAAGTTGAAGCCATCGACAGGATCGTAGCGCAGGATCAGGTCGAAGCGCAGGCTCTGAAAGTAGGCCGTGAAGAACTCGTGCGCGGTCAGATAGTTGCCGCGCCACAGGAACTGGTCGTGGATATTGCCATAGAGCAGGATATGTTTGCGACGCTGAGTCTGTTTCTCGAAGTCGAGGATCCAGCGGGAGGAGAGCGGCGGGTTCGCCGTAAAATCGGTCATCCGACGTGCTCCCGGCTCTGAGTCGGAACGCTGGCAGGCAGGCTCTCCGCCTTGCGCAGGAGGCGTTGCGGATCTTTGTCTTCCCACCAGATTTCGCTTGCTTCGACATGAAACTCCGTGTTCAGCCGCGCGTGCATCTCGGTCAGCACTTTTTCGCCCTCATCGCAGGCCAGCGCGGTTTCGCCGCCGACGGTCGCCTCGGTCGTCTTCAGATAGCCATCGATCTCGTACCAGACCTCGCCTTCGACCGGCACGCTGACGGCGATCGATTTGCCTGCGGAGTTGGCGGCGCAGACGATCTTGGCGGAGGCGGGATGGTCGGGATGTTCTGCAGTCGGGTCTGTGACCAGGAACCCCATGTCGGCGAGGGACTGCATGATCCCACGGGCGATGTAGTCGCGTTTGTCAGCCTTCGACTGCGCGGCCTTTGCCTCCGCGATCATCGTCACGGTGTGTTGGTTGGCCTCTTCCAGAAACGGCAGGGCCTGTTCGCTGCCGACCACGCGCTCTATCTCGACGCCCAGTTGCGCAATGCTCTGCGCATGCCAGCGCATCAGCATCGGGTCGGCCAGCAGACCGACCTGAAGCGCATGCAGTTCCGTAGAGGCGCGCTGGATTGCCATGCGCTGTTCGCGTTGTCGGCGCTGCTCCTCGGCCTCCGCCTGCCGCATCGCCCAGGTCGCCTGATCCTGATGCGCCGCCATCGCTCTGCGCACCTGATAGAGCAGCTCGGGGATACGGATAGCGACTTCACGGATCGCACGGTCGTTCGGCGCGGCCTCTAAAGCCCTGCGGACGGCATCGCACTCGGCGCGCAGACGCGCTACCTCTTGGGGCTCCAGAGCGTTCCGATCCTGAAGCAGCACATAGGCGTCCCGCATCTCGATCAGGCAGACGTTGCGGGTCTCGTCCACACGCCTCTGCCGCTCCTCTTCCGCCGCTTCGTGGCGACGCTGCGCAGCGGTCTTGAAATTTTCGTCGTTCATCGAATCTATCATCATCGCCATGTCCGCTGCCAGCATGGGAATCATAAACTTGGCTCCACTCATTTTTCCTCCCCGTTTTCTGCTTCCAATGCAATGCCGAACTGCGCCAATCGTACCGCAAACTCCTCCCGGAAACCGGGCTGATTCGGCACCCCTGCGAACGCGATGGCCCCCTGGTCATTCCGGAAAAACTCTACTCCTGCCGAACGGTCCGCCTCCGCCGACAAAGCGCACACTGCCTCGCGATAGCGTTCCGACAGGCAAATCAGCCGCTGATTGGCCGATCCACGCCAGAGCAGGTCGGCATGGCGCTGTTCGAGGTAGACACTGTCGATGAGCAGATCGATCTGCCGCAGCAGCTCTTGTTGATTCCCTGTAGCATGATCGCGAAGATATTCGTACGTATAGCCTGTGTAGCAGACCACGCCCAGATCCCGCCGTGCTCTCACCTGACGGACCAACTCCGCAAGCGCACCTGCCTGTGCCATCGGCTCGCCGCCCGAAAGCGTCAGCCCTTCGATATCCTTCTGCGCCAGCGCCCACTCGACGAGTTCCGCAACCGGGACGGCTTCCCCTGCACCCTCGTCCCACGACTCCGGTACGATGCAGTTGCGGCAGGCGAACGGGCAGCCCTGCACCCAGATCACTGCCCGCTTTCCTGGCCCCAGCACCGTAATGGGAGCCTCGCGTCGAAAGATCCGCAACCTCTGCGTTGCCGTATCGTCACGCGTTCGCAGTGGGTCCGCTATGTCACGCATTGCAGGAAGGGGCATGGGGATTGGCTCATAAATTCATATAGCGAACTACGACCTGGAAACCGGGTGGTTTCACTGTTGTACGGTCTGCAAGAGAATGAGGTGCGGCGCATTGGGACGGAGGACCGGCAGGAAATCGACGACGTTTGCCCGAACTGCTGTTGCGAGAATAACTCTCGAATGTTGTCATAAGAGCGACCGCGATGCGGCAGCTATCGATGAGACGCGGAACTGGAACCTTCTGGACAGGAGCAGGGCTGGGACTGTCGTGGCCTGGCGACGATTTCTCTCTGCTCGGATTGGTCGCAGCGTTTTTGATCGTAGGACTGCTGGCGATCCCGTTCGCCCGCCCGAAAACTGTCCACCTGGCGGCAGAGAGTGGGGAGCAGAAACCATGAAGGCTCTGAAAACGGTCTGGGAAGAGTTTATCGGTCTGTTCATCGACGACGGCAGCCTGGCGGTCGGTATCGTTATCTGGGTCGCTATAGCCGGTCTGCTGTTTCCGCGCTTGCCCGGCAGCGCACAGTGGGGCGCGCCTCTGCTCTTCGTCGGGCTGGCGGCGATCCTGGCGGAGAACGTGCTGCGTCGCGCCCGCAAATCCTGAACCTTCAGAACGCTGTCCGTATCGGTTCTTATCCGCGAAGAAGAGAGGCAATCATGCTCCCTATTCCTTTTGCTCCAGGCGTCGCGTTCGACCCCAACGCCCGTATCGTCCGCATCGAGTGGGGCCGCTTGCAGGGCACGCGCCCACGCCCCGCCGGAAGTAATGCGCGCCTGGGGGAGCATGGTCTCCAGGTCGGCGTTCCCATCGCGCGCCTTACCACCGCAGACGGTGCAACTGGGTGGGGACGCGCCTCGCTCAGCGGCGAGGCTGCCCGTTCCCTCTGCGGCAAGACGCTGGGCGAACTCTTCCCCGCCGAGATGCTGTCGTCTCCGCTCTCCCGCGCTTTAGAGTTTCCCCTGCTCGATCTGATCGGGCAGGGCGCCGGTCTGCCTGTCTATGCCCTCTTCACCACCGAACGCCCTCCTGTTCCTCTCCCTGTCCGCTGCTACGACACCTCGCTCTACTTCGACGATCTGCATCTGAGCGACGATGCCACTGCCGTAGATCTGCTGGTGCGCGAAGCGCGTGAGGGGTGGGAGAAGGGGCATCGTGCATTCAAGATCAAAGTGGGACGCGGCGCACGACACATGCCTCTGGAAGCCGGAACACGGCGGGACATCGCGATCATTTACGCCATACGCGAAGCCGTCGGCCCCGATGCCCCTCTGATGCTCGACGCCAACAACGGCTGGAATCTGAACGTCACGAAGCGTGTGCTGGAAGAGACCGCAGACTGCCGTATCCACTGGATGGAGGAGGCTTTCCATGAAGACCCCGTCCTCTACCGCGACCTGAAAGAGTGGATGCAATCGCGTGGATTGAAGACGCTGATCGCGGACGGCGAAGGCGATGCCGCCCCGGCACTCGTAAACTGGGCACGCGAGGGCCTGACCGATGTGCTTCAGTACGACATTTTCGGCTTCGGTGCGACCCGCTGGCTGGCGCTCGGCCAGGAGATCGCCAACACCCCGATCCGATGCGCTCCTCACCACTACGGCGCCCATCTCGGCAATTACGTGACCGGACACTTTGCCGCCGTCTTGCCCCGCTTTGAGTTCGTCGAATGGGACGAGGTCCACACTCCCGGCATCGACGCCTCCGACTATAGCGTTGACAACGGGTTCGTTACCCTCCCCGCCTCCCCCGGCTTTGGCCTGACACTCGACGGAACGCTGTTCCAACAGGCCGTTCAGCAAAACGGCTTTATCGTCACGCTTTGAAGAGGACAATCCGCGAGTAGAAGTTGTTATACAATGTTGAAGGAGCCACCCATGCCAGAAGTTACCAAAAACCTTAATCTGCCCTCCGGCCTGACGTTGCAGCACACCTTGAAGGAACGCACCGCCGCTAAAGTGGCACGGTCACCGGACGGACAAATTCTGGCAGCGGCCAGTCATTCTGGCAATGTAGGTTTTGGAAGCAGTCGACCGGTTTTCTTACAGGGTTTCAGTTGGGTGGATTTCCGTAAGAACGGCTACGACGACCGTGAGCAAATGCAGAAACTGATACGCGGCATTGTCTCGAAGCATCAAGATTACCTTCGATAAGGTGTCTAACGTCGGTTATGAGGAGCTAGTCGCGGATTCCGTGGGCTGGGTGCGAGTTTTGCGATAGTGGGCGGCGGCTTTGGCCCGGTTGCCGCACGCTTCCATGCTGCACCAGCGGCGGGCATGGTTCTTGCTGGTGTCGTAGAAGTACAGGATGCACTGCGGGTTTTCGCATTTATGGACGCGTCCGAGATCGGACTGCGCTAGCAGGTCAGCGGCGGAGGCGGCAATCGACGTCAGAAGCCCTGCGGCGCTCTGGTGGTATTGGGTGAACAAAGTATAGTCTGCTGCTGAGCGACGCAACACTTGATGCCCCTGACGCTGGCGCAGAGACTGGTTGATGGCGTCGAGGACAGCGTCCGCAACGTCGTGATCGGTCGTGATCTGCTCCGCCATTCGGCGCAGGAGGGCGCGAAATGCCAGCGCCTGCTGCACAAACTCCTCTTTCTGGGGCGCATTCCAGGATGCAGTCTGCTCTTCGATCTCCGCCTGTGTCGCGACCCCTGCCTCGAACAGCCACTCCCCTAAATCTGCAAAATTTTGGATCAGACTCGTGCGTTGTCCCACAGTAACGATCTCAGAATTAATAAAATCCAGGCACAGCCGATTGCCCAAAAACAGGAAAGACGTCTCGTTTGCTTCCATCCCTTTGTCACCTTTCAACGCACATGCTCTATTATAACCTTCAAAAATAGTTTTCGCAAGTTAGGAACTTCTGGCATATAACCACCGTTAGTTATTTAAGAAGGTTATATTGATAGTCTGTCCGGGCAGAGCAGGAGCAGAAGCGATGAGATCCGTTTTTCATGAGGGCGAGCGCGCCATACAGAAGCGAGCGGGAGTGACGCGGATGGCGAATAATCTGGGAAACGCGATCCACTCCGACGTCCCCCCGGCCGCTCAGAATTTCTTGAGCGATCAGTCGATGGCGATCCTTGGCTTTGCGGACGCGCAGGGCGCGGTGTGGTCGTCTCTGCTCTGGGGCGAACCCGGATTCCTGCGCTCGGTCGATGCGCAAACGGTGTTTCTCGATGCCGAACCGTTCCCGGGCGATCCGCTTGCACAGAGTCTGAAGGCGCAGGACGCCGTGTCACAGGGGCTGGATGTGGGGATGCTGGCCATTGAACTGGCAACTCGCAGACGGATTCGCGTGAACGGCAAGGCGAAGTTACGTGCGGAAGGCGGTTTGAGCCTGCATGTCGAGCAGTTCTATGCCAACTGTCCGAAATTCATTCAGACACGCACTCTGACTCGGAATGCGAAGGCAGACAGCGAAGTCGCCAACACCCAACACTTTGAACAACTCTCTGCGGAACAACAGACCTGGATCGCAGGCGCAGACACCTTCTTCATCGCCAGTATTCATCGCGAAGGCGGGGCAGACTGCTCCCATCGGGGCGGCATGCCCGGTTTCATCGAGGTCATCGATGGGCAGACGTTGGCCTTGCCCGACTATCCGGGCAACAATATGTTCAACACTCTGGGAAATCTCACGGTCAATCCCAGTGCAGGACTGCTGTTCGTCGATTTCGAGACAGGTGCGACCCTGCAACTGACAGGGAAGGCGCAGATCTTCTGGGATGCAAACCGGATCGAACGTTTTCCAGGGGCGCAGCGTGTCGTTCACTTCGACATTCTGTCGGTGGTTCATACGGAGAACGCTGTCCCTCTGCGCTGGCAGTTCGGGAAGTATTCGCCGTTTAATCCCCGTTGAGAGACCGCCCGCAGAGCTCCCGGTAGGAGATTCTCTGCGGGCAGCCAGGTTACCGAGAAGAGGGAATCGAGAGACAACGCCTTTCGCTTGCTCCCTAGGGAACCGGTTACTCGACGCCTCCGCGTTCCACGAGAAGCGCGACCGCCGGTTCGCTGACCATCCAGGGCTCCTGAAACTGGCGGGCGTAGCCGAG
>JAYUMV010000162.1:0-23232 GCA_043762265.1 Chthonomonadaceae bacterium
AAGGGGCAGGCGCAGGCCGTTCTTAACCTGAACCAGAAGGCGATTCTGCGGGCGAACAGCGCCGCCAAGACGGAGGCGCGCACGGCATCGTATACCGGCCTGGGAGTTACGGTCGTGGCCTTTCTGCTGGCGCTCTTCTTCGCCTCCTGGACCATTCGGGCCGCGCTCGACCCTCTGCGCACCCTGGCTCGCCAGGCAGAAGAGATCGGGCGCGGACATCTGAATCAGCGGATCGTTCTAAATCGAGTCGATGAGATCGGCGCTCTGGCGGATTCGTTCAATCAGATGGCGGAGAAGCTGCGGGAGGCGCGCAAGCAGGAGGAAGCGCGCCTGCGGCGCGCCGAGCGCATGTCGGATGCCGCGCTCGAAAACCTCTACGATCCGGTCATCGTGACGGATGCGCAGAGCCGGATCGTACACCTGAACAAAACGGCGGAAGGTCTGTTCGGCGCGGCGGCGCGGGTCGCCGGAATCCCCATCGGCGAGGTGATCTCCGACAAACGGATTGTGGAAGCCGTCGATAGAGCCATTCATCAAGAGAGCGTCTCCGCAGCGGAAGACGAAGCCGGGTTCATCCCCTTAACCGTAGGGGAGGCCAAGCGCACCTATCGCCTGCGCACCACCCCGATGCGCGATGAGGAATCGACCCTGCTCGGAGCCGTCGTGGTGCTCGAAGACATCACGCATCTGCGCGAACTCGACCGCCTGAAGACCGAGTTCATCGGAGTCGCCTCGCACGAACTGCGTACGCCGGTTACCTCCCTTCAGCTCTCGGTGCAGTTGCTGGAAGAGGGTGCGGTCGGAGCCCTGACCCCAGAGCAGCGCGAAATCGTGTCGGCGCAAAAGGAAGACCTGGAGCGATTGGAACGCATGATGGGCGACTTGCTCGATATCACCCGCCTCGAAGCGGGAGTGACACCGCCCCGCGTCGAGATCGTCACACCACGCGCCCTACTCAAGGCAGCTACCGAAGGCGTCGCGACCCACGCAGAGAAACAGGGAGTGGTTCTGACGACAATTGTCCCGCACCGGGTGCCTGCCGTGCGCGCCGATGCCGCGCAGATTCAGCGTGTGCTGTTGAACCTGCTCAACAATGCGATCCGACACACTCCCTCCGGCGGCGAGATCACAGTGAGCGCTGCGGCAGACGGCAAACAGGTGCTTTTCATGGTAAAGGACACAGGCAGCGGTATTCCTGCGGAGTACCTGCCACAGATATTCGACCGTTTTGTGCAGGTGCCTGGGGCGACACGCGGCGGAGCCGGACTGGGGCTCTTCATCGCAAAAACGATTATAGAGGCGCATGGCGGCACGATACAGGCTGCCAGCGAACCAGGACAGGGCAGCGCTTTGCAGTTCAGTCTGCCTGTCGCAGACTAGTCTACAGCCTATCCTGTAATCCTGACAATCCTGTAATCCTGTCTCAATGCATTTTATTAGACAGGATTAACAAGATTTACAGGATTTACAGGAGGGACAGGAAGGCAGAAGAAGATGGCAAATATTCTTGTCATAGACGATGAAAATAATATCCGGCTCATGGTGCGACTCACGCTGCAACACAGTGGACATATTGTCCAGACAGCGGCCGATGGCACGGAGGGCCTGGACAAGTTCGGGAACGGCCTGGAATGGGACCTGGTACTGCTTGATCAGCGGATGCCTGGCATGGACGGTCTGACGGTGCTGCGTGAGATTCGCAAGCGGGACGTGCAGGCGCGGGTCATCATGGCGACGGCGTTCGGCACTATCGATCTCGCGGTCGAGGCGATGAAGCTGGGCGCGACCGACTTTCTGCGCAAACCGTTTACCGCCGAGACCCTGCGCGGAGCGGTGGAGGCCGCGCTGATGCCTGCCCCACCCCTCCCCTTTCCCACGGGCGGCATGACCTTCAGCATGACCACGATCAACGGCTTTCGGCTGGAATCGCTGCCCACGGCGGTCAGCCATGAAGCTGGGGCGATGCGCTTTGTCTACACGGTCGCCAGTCCGACCGGCGAGCGGCGCCTCTGTTCGGTGGTGTTGAAACCACTCTTGATGGAACTTGTGAAGGCCCATACCGACCGCGATACCCTGCCGGGCGGAGAGCGTTTCTGGCACGCACTCGGCGAAGAGTCGCTCGCCAACTACGTCTGGCAGAACGCCGATTTCCCCCTCAGTGACCGCCTCGATATCGAAGAGCTCACCGGGGGCATGCGCCGCTGGATCGATGCCGTCCTGGCGATTCCCGCATAGGAGAGCCTTCCATGGAACAGAGAGGAGAGAAAGATCGACGTCCGACGCCGGAGGAGCTGCTTGCGAAGGTGATGCATTCGGAGCGGCAGGAGAAGCGCGGCAGGCTAAAAATCTTTCTGGGTTTTGCAGCGGGCGTTGGCAAGACCTTCGAGATGCTGTGCGAGGCGAACCGACGGAAGCAGCGTGGCCAGGATGTCATCATCGGCTATATCGAAACACACAAGCGTCAGGGCACCGAAGAGCAACTGGGCGATCTGGAGATCGTCACACGCAAGCAGATCGACTATCGCGGCACGACGTTGGAAGAGATGGACACCGAAGCGATTCTGCAGCGGCATCCGCACACGGTCCTGGTCGATGAGTTCGCGCACACCAACGCTCCAGGCTCTGCACGAGAGAAGCGGTGGCAGGATGTGGAGGTCCTACTGGATGCGGGCATCAATGTCCTGACGACTTTGAACGTCCAGCATCTGGAGAGTTTGAACGATACGGTGCAGGAGATCACCGGGGTCCGAGTTCGGGAGACGGTGCCGGACCGCATCGTGCGCGAAGCCGACGAAGTCAAGATGGTGGACATCACGCCGCGCGCCCTGATCCACCGCCTGGAGCGCGGCGACATCTATGCGCGCGACAAGGTGCAGGCGGCGCTCGGCAACTGGTTTCGCGAGGGCAACCTCAGCGCCCTCCGTGAGATCGCTTTACGGGAGATCGCGCAGGAGGTCGAAGACGATATCTCCGCCTACCGTAAAGAGAAACATGTCACCGAGCCCTGGAATACGAAGGACCGTATCATGGTCTGCATCAGCCCGGACCGCTCCTCGATGCGCCTGATCCGTCGCGGTTGGCGCATCTCGCAGCGCCTGCACGCCGAGATCATCGGCGTTTTCGTCGAAAGCCGTCCCCTCACCGAAGAAGACAAAGAGATCCTCAAGAACGACTTCGCTCTCGCCGACCGCCTCAAAATCCCGGTCGTTACCCTCACCGGCGATGTTGCCACCCAGGTGATTCAGTACGCCCGTGAGAACCGCATCACGCAGATCGTCCTCGGCCATTCCGACCGAACCCGCTGGCAGGAGTTCCTGCACGGCTCCATCATCAATCGCCTCACCGAAAGCCTCCGCACCATCGACATCCTCCTCGTCGCCGCCGAAGAAGACAGTTGATCTAGCGTGTGGATGATTAGGTCGCCCGGTTAAACGCGAAAAGGGAGACATAGACGGCCTTTCCGCGTGTTGGCTCCTTCGTCGGAGGCGCTTTACGAAACAGACTGCGGAGCATTTTCGGCATTGTCCCCTCGTCGGCAGCCTCCATCTCTCTCCTCGTCATCTCTTCGAGGTATTGCCCTGCAAAATCCGGACCGGTGAGAGAGCGAGAGCGATAATTCCCATAGTTCGCCCCATCGACAATTGCGATTGGGCTCTCGGGGCAGGCAGCGACAGCCGCTTCCAGCCTTTCCTGGCGCTGATGGCGGGCGCGAAACATCTCAGAGCGCAACTCCCCAAGACGCGAGACGCCGAAAGGCGTCATCGATGGCCTGGGTGAGGTCGCCTCGCTTTCCCATACCAGAGCGGTCAGGCCGTAACATCCGAACAAGAGCGGTCTCCAGAGCGCTGCAAAATAGGCAGGGGAAGGTGCGATTTCGAGGCCTACAGGCTGATCCTCGACAAAAAACAACGCACCGGTCTGTCCTGCCAACAGTTCGATCTGCCGCGACAATCGCTGCATCTGTGGGATGCGTTCCGCAGCACCCGTATTCTGAAAATGGAACAGTCCGAGTTGCCTCAGCCGATCTGCAAAAGCATTTACTTCCGGCAACATACGCGCATATTTTGGGTCCGTCTGGTTCATCCACGAGCGCTGCCGCCACAGCAGCGGCATGATAGAGCATTGCGTCAGATCGAAGTGTGCCAGAACTGAGGTGGCGGGTACCAGTTCAACGAGAGGCTGAATCTCGCCCCTGTTTTGCTCCGCCGGTAGCATAAGGTGGAGCGGCACCAGGACACGTCGTGGATCCTGATGATTCTGCGGACGCGGAGGGATGGCGTCAGAACCGTATCCTGCTGCGTCAGCTTCGCTGGGAAGCAGCAACGCCTCGGTAGCGTGTGGGGATGTAATGGGCACGACCGTCAGGCATCCGGCCTGTTGGGGTGTTCCAAAGCGATAGTCGCTCAGGTCGAGGTGATCTCCGGTCAGGAGGCGACAGTCCATTCCAGCACCTCCGTTTCCCAGTTCTGCTGACGTGCAAGCAGGGCATTGAAGATCCGCGGGCGGGCGGTTTGGGGAGAGGCCAGAAGATCGAGAACCTGCAATACGGTACGGAAATCCAGCTCCGTTCGAAGGGGAATCGCCATTAGACCCGCGCAGGTCGCACCTTCGGGAGAGATTACGCATAGATCGGGTTCGACGTGGCAGCAGACGATGGGGAGAGAGATTCCGAGCGTTCGGATCGTTGCCAGGATACGGGCGGCATCGCCTGCGTTCAAGTTCTCATAGCCATCGGTCACGAACACGACGAGTTCCGGTTCGCCTTCCAGGGCGTCGATCAAGGCGCGTCCGAAATCCGTTGGGCCTTCTGGGGCGGGCGGCCAGCCAAATCCGCCGATCGTGAAGGCGCGGAGGTCGGAGCATTTCGTCTGCAACACGCGTTCGAACGCCACTGCCAGTGCAATGGGTGCAAACTCCTGCCCTTGAGAGCCGCGCATGGAGGCCGAAGCATCCAGAATGAGAGCGATCTTTCCGGAGAGGTCCGGCAGCGCGGAGGCGCAGTGCGTGACTGCCGTTTCCAACTGCTGGACGAGCTCCGGCGAAGTTCCCACGCGATAGAACTGCCGCAGCAACGGGACGAGAACCTCGGCAGGGAAGGTTTCGTCGGTAGGCGTTTCGCGTGCTGTCGGTTCGAACGTCTCGGGCGGCTCCCTAAGACTGACGGAGAGGGAGTTGAGCAGGCGTCGAACCTGGGTTTCCCCTCCTCCATAGCGCCGCACCATCGCAGGCAGCGGAACTTCCTCTCCGTCCTGTTGAGAAATGCGAGCCCAATAACGGGTTAGGCTGTCGCCGAGCGCGTGTTCCAGACACTCCCGGATCACAACGGTCCGCGTACGCACCAGGGTTTCGATCTCCGGGTGCTGCAGAAGGTAAGAGACGACGGCGCGTGCGGCATGCCGATGCTCGGCACGCAAACGGCATACCGCCTGAAAAACGGTAAGAACATGTTCCGTAGGCAGTGTGACGAGCAGAAAGAGCGTGATTCGCTCATACGCATTTCGCAGATCGCGAGGCAACTTCCGGCGCGATTCGGTGAGGAGCACGAGCAGAATGCGGGCCTGCTGCCAGGGATGAATCCCCTCCGCGAACGCGATCAGAGCATAGAATTCCGGATCGGACTCGAATGCGGTGCGGTGCAACGCCTCGTCCGTCCAGAGGACGGATAGGTCGTCGCTGCATAAGACCAATGGCTCCGGATAGGTACAGACATGGGACAGCATTCGCGGATCGATCGGTTTTCCTCCTGGTCCTGCGCCCTCTTCAGGCAGGTTTTTCATGGGGTACGGGTGGGGGGGGCTTGCTGCCGGGTTTCCCGGCGGTCTCCGGTGATTTGCGCCCCACACTTTCGATATGGTTGATGGTCATTCGGTAGGGTTGCAGGCGCATGGGCGGGAGAGAGAGGATCGGCATGGTCTCCACCGGCGGCGCTGGCGCTTCTTCCCAGACCAGGCAGATGAGGAATCCAACGACGAACCCGAAGAGTCCTGCCCCGAACAGCCGAGCGATGATCTCCACCTGGGAAATGGCCGCGAACAGAAACGCCACGCCAGCGACCCAACCCGCGATCAGGCCCACCAGGGGAGCGACCTTGCGCGACACGTTCGGCACCAGCCGACTGAGGCAGCTACCGATCAGCATGAAACAGAAGGTCCAGCCGATCAGGCGGAGTATGACGACAAAGAGCGGAGAGAGATGGTTCGCGATAGCGCCGAACACCAGTTGGCTCAGCGCGGCGCACCCGAATGCGCTGACGAACGCGATCCCCACCCTCCGTGCCGCGACAGCCCCCTCCAAAATGGGTTTGCGATAGTGACGGCGATACCAGAGGTTTTCTGCGCCGATCAGCGCCAGCGCCAGCAGCCCCGAAGTCAGTCCGAACCAGGCGCCGACCACGAGCGCGGCGTAGAGGATACCAGGGTGAACGCCTAAGAAGTTGCGCGGTCCGTGCGCGATATCGAACTCGGCGACAAGCTGTTTCCGTTGTCGCGCATGGGCAGCGCCCGCAAAAGTCAGGGTGCGTCCTTCCAGCAGAACCGTTCCCTCGAACCGCGTCGGGTCGGGATCGAAGTGATTCTGGAAATAGTTGACGTAGACACGATAGTGGCCTTTGGGAGCGGAGTTCCGGGGCCAGTGAATGTTTTCGACAGCATTGGAGGAGGCGGTCGCGCCGTCCGCATTCATGTCGAAGTCCAGTTCCCCCCCGGACTCCGCACGTGGATGCCCATAGAAGATCAGTTCGCCTGCGGGATCCTGGCACGAGAGGTCGAGATCGTTGCGGTTATGCCACTTGAGCGTGACCTGAATATCGCCGGTCTTCAGGTGGTCCTGGGTCGAACGCCGCACTTCGCCGAGGCTGAACAGCAGGGAGCGTGCGGACTGATCGGCGAGCATGCCCTGCATGTCCACGCCGCTAAAGAGCAGTTCGAGCGCCCCGGCGAGGAGCAGGCAGGTAGCGCAACCGATCAAAGCGAAGCGCAGGCGAGCGCCAAGTTGTGGGCGCAGGTTCTTCCACATAGGGTGTTACCGACCGGCGGCAGAATTCCAGTGGGGAGACTGGGTCTGCGGGGGCACATGATTCTCCACCAGTTGTTCGATCATCTGGTGCAGGCGCGCGGCCTCACCGACGGCCGCTCCACGCGCCTCGTCGAGGCGCACGCGCATCTCCGGAGAGAGCGCCACGGTATTGAGTTCCGTGCGGCGGCTGCGCGCCGCCTCTTCGTGCGATTTTACCAACTCCAATCGAGCCGTCGCCTGCTCCAGCACCCGCGCCTGATGAAATGCCCGCTGTACCGCTTCCTGCCCACGTCGATCCCGTACCCACTCCTCCTGTTGGTGCAGCAGCCAGGCATGGCGCAGGTTCAGGTCGTGATGGTTCCAGGCTTTGGCGGATTTGTAGAGCAGATAAGGACCGCTGATCAGCAGGCCGATCAACACATAGAGAAACATAGGGAGTTCGTGTTCTGTGACTCCGCGAATATCCAGGTCAGCGATACGTGTGAGGTGCAAGGCCCTCAACCCCATCGCCTCTGCCGCCACTTCGGCGCAACCCAATACCACGGCACCGGTCAGCAGCAGCACGGCCACTCCCAGCGCCGCCCGATAGCGGGAGGGCAGCACGCCAAGGCGTTTGGTCTCATCGCGCTCTTCCAGCGCACGGGTAAGTGCATGGATCGCCGTATAGTAGAGTTCGCCCATGAGATAGACGACGACGAAGCCGAGCAAGGCCGAGACGAGGAACGGAAAATAGTCACTGAGGCGGAGTTCGGGGCGTTTGAGCGCCTTCATATCCACCAGACCGACGAGTGTGCCCAGACAGAGCGCCAGCATAAACCCGCTGACGAGCGGCGCGATGAAGCCAAAAATCCCGGAGGAGATCGTTTTGAGGAGGCTCGTGTCCTTGTGCGCGGGACTGACGCCGTGATGTCCTGCCACGCGCTCCAGCGTCGGTGTCTCCTTCTGAAGGCCCGCCTCCACGCTCTGCACCGTGACGGGGCCAGCCTCCGGGATCAGACCAGCACGCCCGGTAATCGCGGCGAACTCCTCTTGTTGTGCCGCCAGCGCCGTTTCGAGGGCAACGCGGTCGGCGCTGAGCCGGGCGATCTCGGCGTCGAGCCCCTTACGCTCCGTCTCTGCGCGCTCGGACTCCGCTTTGAGAAAGGTGCGGGATTCCTGTTCGAGTCGCTCCGCCTCTTCCTGCGCGGCGGCTGCGCGCGACTGATAGGTCCAGAGCAGGTACCAGCCTTGCGTCGAACGATCGCCGAGCAGACCGGTAAACGAACTAAGCATCTGGCCGAGTTCGTCGCGGCGATGCTGCGAAGTCGGAAGCGGCGGATTGTACCAGAGGATCTCGCGCCCCTGCCCTGCCATATTCTGCTGCCAGTACATCGAGCCGCGCGACGGTGTGGTTGCCTCCCTCGCCTCAGTCTCCGCCCCTGATGCTTCCTGACGCGTTGGTTCCGGTCGTCCCGCTTCCGGCAGCGGGGGCGCGGTCACCGTTGGATGGGTTCCGTTGGAGCCGTTGCAATACGGCGCGCTCATCGGTTCCCCGTCTCCTCCCGGTTCAAAGGCCTGTCTCGCCAGCTCTTCCGCCACGTTAAGGGCCCCCTTGCGTCAGTTTGCGCAGCCGATCCAGTCCCCCTTGCGAGTCGGCCCCCTCGCCGGTAATCACGGCGCGGTCGCCCAGCGGAGCGAGCGCTTCCGTCAGCTTCTGGCGCATAAAGTCCCGGTATTTCGCTTCGGTCTTCGCTCCGCCGACACAGACGGCGCGCATGCTCGGGATCGCCGCAAGCGCCTCTGCCACCTTCTTCGTCGCCTTCCCGTCGTCGTCTTCGCTGTCCGTCAGCAGCATGCAGACCGAGCTGTCGCCCTTGCTGTCCAGCTCTTTCACCACTGGCAGCATCGCCAGCAACGGCACCGACTGCTTGGTTCCTTTATTGTCGGAATGGTAGGACAAAATATCCTTCTCGACCGAACGCAGATCGCTGCCATCTTGCAGTTTCTGCGGCCCGAAATGGATGCGCGCGGCGGTGTCGTAGAACCAGATCGTCACGGGCGTCTCGCGCGGCATGATCGTATCGACGGTATCCTCGATCTGTGCGCAGTAGCGCTTGCGGGTCATCGGGTTTTCTCCGGTACTCCCGCTGATGTCCACCCCGATGAGCAGATGTACCGTGCCCGCAGTGTGGGCCAGACGTGTAGATGGCGCATACGACGGCGGATTGCCGCCTGAAGGTAGATTGCCGCTTGTAGGGGCAGGGCAACCTGCCAGCAGAGGCGCCAGCAGGACCGAGAGCGGTATCAGCAGATAGTTTTTTCTCATGGTTGGTAAAAGGCGCACCAGGACCTCATGCCCGAAAAATTGGTTGACTTCACACTCATTGATACCGTATACGCAGGCGGGAAGTTTCGTCGTTGCAGATAGTCTGCCGGAACAAACGATGGCACCCCAAAAAACGAACCCGCCGGTCAGGGCGGGTTCGTTAAGAAAGTGGATAGGTTTAGCGAATGGCGAGCATCCGGTTCAAGGCGAGGCGAGCATCGGTGGCAATCTCGGGTTTGACCTTCACTTGATTGACCACGCGCCCCTGAACCAGATTCTCCATTGTCCAGAGCAGATAGTGCGGGTGGATACGATACATCGTCGAGCAGGGACAGACGACCGGATCGAGACAGAAGATCTTCTTCTCCGGCTGCTCTTGCGCCAGGCGATTGACCAGATTGATCTCGGTGCCGATCGCCCAGGTCGTGCCCGCAGGCGACTCTGTCACGGCCTTGATGATATACTCCGTCGATCCGTTCAGATCTGCGGCCTGCACCACGTCCAATGGACACTCCGGATGCACAATAACGCGCACGCCCGGATAGTCGGCCCGCGCCTTCGCGATCTGCTCGACATGGAACCGACCGTGCACGGAGCAGTGGCCCTTCCAGAGCAGGACACGCTTCGCCTGCACCTCGGCCGGATTAGAGCCTCCGAAGGGTTTGAACGGGTCCCAGAGCAGCATATCTTTCTCAGGATCCAGCCCCAGCGAGACCGCCGTATTGCGGCCCAGATGCTGATCCGGGAAAAAGAGCAGTTTGTCACCCCGCTCCAGCGCCCACTCCACCACCTTCTTCGCGTTCGACGAGGTGCAGGAAGCGCCGCCGTTGCGCCCGACAAAGGCCTTTAAGGCCGCTGTCGAGTTGACATAGGTGATCGGCACAATGCGGGAGGTGTCGGTCGCCGTGGCGAGATCTTCCCAGCAGGCTTCCACCTGATGACTGCTCGCCATGTCCGCCATTGAACATCCGGCGCTCATGTTGGGCAGAATCACGATCTGCTCCTCGGTCGCCAGAATGTCGGCGGATTCCGCCATGAAGTGAACACCGCAGAAAATAATGTATTTCGCCTCCGGATGCTCGGCGGCGAGTTGAGAGAGTTTGAGGCTGTCTCCCCGAAAATCGGCCCACTTGATGATCTCGTCCCGCTGGTAGTGGTGACCCAGAATAATCAGGTCTTCGCCCAGGCAGCGGCGCGCGGTCACGATTCGGGCGTCGGTCTCTTCCGGCGTCAGTCGGGTGATCTCGATAGGCAGAGGTTGTTGAAACATGAATGAACTCCTCGGGCGTGCAGTCCAGGCAGTTCCGGAGCTCATTCTCCGGTCATCCTCCCCGGACGGGGATGTTGTCAACGCCCAAAACGTGGCTGTCGATGCAAACAAACGAAAGCGTTACCACTCGGTAACTTCTCTATTTTACCTTACGATCCGACCAGCGCCGATGTTGCTGAAAAACAGGAAGCAATAGGGCACCCTCCCCTGTTTCACGGCAGTTTCAGCAATTCGGGGATAGTGCTGCAGCGATAGCCGCGCTTCTGGAGGCCTTCGATCAGGATGGGAAGCGATTGCACCGTTGTCTCGCGGGAGACGAAGGCGCCGTCGTGCATGAGAATGATGCCGCCTGGCCGAACACGCTGTAGCACGCGTTGCGCCATCGCCTGCGGCGTCGTGACTTCGTGATTCTCCAGCCCGACAGTCCAGAGTATGAGATGATCGTGACGACGCACCACTTCGTGATAGACAGCCGGGTTCCAATCCCCGCGCGGGGGTCGAAACAGGGGGGTCGAAATGCCTACCTCAGAGGCGAGAATGCGGTCGCAAGCGTCGATTTCGGCTTGGATGGATTGCGGAGAGAGTCGGTTCATGTAAGGGTGGGTGTAAGTATGATTGCCGATCACATGGCCCTGTGCCAGGACATTGCGAGAGAGTTGCGGAAAACGCTGGATCATGCGGCCCTCTTCGAAGAAGGTAGCGTGGACGGAGTAGCGCTTCAAGATCTCCAGGACGCGCGGGGTATAGGCGGGGTCGGGCCCGTCGTCAAAGGTGAGGGCGACGACTTTTTCGGACGTGACCGCACGCGACACCACGACGCCGGAGTGCAGATCCCGCCACCAATCCGGCAACGTGAAGCCGTTGTACGTCGCTTTGAAGAAGGCTAGAACCAGGAGGCAGAAGAAGAGGACGAGCGATCGCAAAATGCCTTTGCGGCCTCCGAAAATCCTGCCGGAAATCCTGGGGGTTGGATCCATGGTCATCATGCGACTTCCTTAACGGCTCCGCGTGATCTCCACGCCGACAGAGGCTACGATCGCGTTCATCGGAGGCACCATCTTCTGCACGCGCAGCGTCAGGCTTTCGATGGACGGAAAATCAGCGAAGAGGACCGTGACCATCCGCGCTGCCAGGGCTTCCAGCAGCCGGTACTGCTCCTGCGTTCCCACCTCCAACAGACGTTTCGCCACACGCGAGTAGTTCACGGTATCGCTCAGACGGTCACTCTCCCCGGCCGTCAGCGTATCCACGTTCAAACGGACATCCACCTGATAGCGATGCCCCACCGTCTGTTCCTGGTCGGAAGCGCCGTGATAGGCGTAGAACTCCAGCCCGCTGATAAGTATCGAATCCGATTGCATTCTTTTTCTGCCGCCCCAAGCGCACGAAACGCGCTCTGTCTCCCCAACGTAAAGTGAGAGTAGTGTACCCGATATGAACCGGGCGCGCCGATTGACTTTTGTGAACAAAAAAAGGATAATACACCGAGCGCAACGTTCCACGTTACGCTCGCTTCGTTGTGGGCTGAGATCGGAAACCGCATGGCAGTTCCCTCCCGACACCGTGTCCTGAAAGACCGGCGCACCAAAAATCTGACCCGGCGGCTTCAACCCGGTGACATCGTGTTGATCAGTCACACCGATCTGGACACGACCGCCGCCCGTACCCTGGTCGAAAAGCAGGTCGCCGCCGTCATCAACGCGGTGCCGAGCATCTCCGGTCGTTACCCCAATCGCGGCCCCGAAGTCCTGATGAAAGCCGGCATTCCCCTGCTCGATGCGGTCGGAATGGAGGCTTTCGAAGCGACCCAGGACGGCGCCATGGCCTTGTTGGAAGGCGATTCCCTGCGTTTTGAGGATGGAACGTGCGTGCAGGGTCTCTTGATCACGCCAGAACTGTTGTCCGAGCAGCTGGCAGCGGCACATGCCAACCTCAGTCTCGAACTCGACCATTTTGCCCGTAACACCCTGGCCTACCTCGACAACGAAAAAGGCCTGTTGTTCGACGCGATCGATGTGCCTAAGCTGACGACGCGCTTCGCCAATCGGCATGTCCTGATCGTCGTGCGCGGCGAAGGTTACAAGGACGATCTGGCGTTGCTGCATGACTATCTGCTTGATACCCGACCGGTCCTGCTCGCGGTGGATGGCGGGGCCGATGCGCTGCTCGAAGCTCGCCTGAAGCCCGATGTCATTCTGGGCGATATGGACAGCGTCAGTGACAGCGCCCTGCGATGCGGCGCGGAGCTGATCGTACACGGCTATGCGCGCGGCGACAACCGGGGAGCGCCGGGCCTGGAGCGAATCGAAGCCCTGGGACTGAAAGCCACGGTCTTTCCCTCTCCTGGCACCAGCGAAGATGTCGCGATGCTGCTGGCGGACGAGTTAGGCGCTTCGCTTATCGTCGCAGTCGGCACGCACTTCTCTCTGGAGGAGTTTCTCGACAAAGGGCGGGCGGGCATGGCCAGCACCTTCCTGACACGCCTGCGCATCGGCTCCAAGCTGGTCGATGCCAAAGGGATTGCGCGCCTCTGGACGGGCCAGCGCCCACGGTTGCGCGAACTCGGTTTTCTGCTCTTTGCCGCAGCGACGCCGATTGTCGCCGTGCTGGGCCTCTCCCAGACAGGGCAGACTCTGATGCAGACCGTGGGCGTCACCATCAGCCTCTGGATGCGCCGCCAGATGCACCATTAGGCAGCAGCCCCGTTCCGTTGTCTTGTTAGAAAGGTCGGCCCCATGGGACCCGGACTGAAATACCACGTTGTCACGGTCGCCGCTATCTTCTTCGCGCTCACGATTGGGCTGGTCGTCGGCAGCCTGATCGTCTCCCCACGTGTTGCAGATCGCCAGCAGCGCGCCATCACCCGCCTGCAAACCACCCTGAACCAGGACAACATCTCTCTGCGTCAGAGACTGAAACGCTGGGAGGATTTCGGGGGTCGCGTTTCGCCGGTGCTCCTGAAGGGTCGCCTGGCTGGCACTCCGATCTGCATCATTCAGACCGGCGACTATCCCGATGCGCTTGCCAGGGTTCGGGAGGCGCTCCAGCTTGCCGATGCGCGGATTCCCGTTGCGCTCACGATGGGACGTGCCTACGACCGACCAGACGATGTTCTGAACCCCGCGCTCGCCCCACTCCATGCCGCCAACCCGCTCCTGCCCATAGATCGCGCAGCGGTCGCCGAGTCGCTGGCAACGGCAATCGAACAGGGAACGCCGAAGCCCGAGGATCTGTTCGCGCGCCTGGAGGAGGCCCAGATCCTCCACGCCGAGGTAGACAGAATTCAATTGGCCCCTACCCGTATCGTCGTTCTCGTCGGCGGCAGCCGCACCGAGAACGACACCCGGCCTGCCCAGGTAGATCAAGCGCTGATCGAGGCCCTCCAGCGCCATGGGTTGACGGTCGTTATGTGTGAGCCCCAGGAGGTCGTCGCCTCCGATGCGGAGAACTATCGTAAACTCGGGATCAATGTCCCCACGATCATCGGCATCGACACCGATATCGGGCGCTGCGACCTGATTCTTGCGCTGGGAGGAACCCCATGATCTCCGTGCTGATCCCTGCCTACAACGAAGCCGACCGAATCGCCGACACGCTTGCCGCCGTGCGCTCTTTTGCAGAAGAGATGCACATTCGTGAGATCGTGGTCGTGGACGATGGCTCTACCGACGACACCTCGGAACGGGCGCAGGCCGCAGGCGCCGACGTGGTTTTCCGCCAGCCGAACAGCGGCAAGGGCGCTGCCCTGAACCGTGCCCTGGCCCTGGCGCAGGGCGACATTCTGCTGCTGCTCGACGCCGACCTCGGAGCTACGGCCATCGAAGCGATGCGCCTGCTCGGCCCGGTCGTTTCGGGGGCTGCGGACATGAGCATCGCCACCTTCCCCAAGAATTCCGGCAAGGGCGGCGGAGTCGGGCTCGTCGTGCGTCTGGCGCGCTGGGGAATTCATCGCCTGACCGGGCAGACCATGCAGGCGCCGCTCTCCGGACAACGCGCCGTGCGACGTCAGGTGCTGGAGGATACCGGCGGCTTCGCGGAAAGTTGGGGAGTCGAAGTCGCGCTCACCGTCAAGGCTCTGCAGAACAACTATCGGGTGCTGGAGATTCCTACGCAGATGTCGCATCGTGTGACCGGGCGTAGTCCCGCCGCGATCCTGCACCGTGCCCAGCAGTTCATTGCGGCATTGAAGGTACTATTGCGCTTGGGCGTGCTCAGCCCGAAATCGCCTTCGACGCCGGGAATGCTGCCGCCAAAGGAGCGCCCTCAGGGATGATGTCCGCCGACGCCCCTCCCATCCTGGTCGTGCTCGCCGCCAGCTTATGGGCACTTGTGGTATTGCCTCCCTTGTCAGAATTCGGGATGCGCCGTATCGGCCACATCGAACCCAACTTTCGTGGGGAACGTATTCCGCAAAGCTTCGGTATCGTCATTCTGCTGGGGGCGCTCCCGTTGATTCTCGCGGTGAGCTTTCTGGCTCCGATTCCGCGCAGTTCCGTCCTTTCCTGGCTCATCGCGCTCACAGGCTTCGGACTGCTCGGCTTGCTGGACGATTTTCGCGGTGACAAAAAGATCAAAGGCTTGCGCGGGCACTTTCGCGCCGCGTTTGCGGAGCGACGGATCACCACAGGATTTATCAAGGCAATCGGAGGAGTCTCCCTTGCGCTCTGCCTTGGATTCTTTCGTTTCCCGCATTCACCATCGGAAGCGCTCTTAGCAGCGGCGCTGATCGCTCTCTCCGCCAATGCGATCAATCTCTTCGATCTCCGGCCTGGCCGAGCGGGAGCCGTCTTTCTGCTCTGTGCCACCGGACTGCTCGCGCTCGCCTGGCAACAAAAAAATATTACTGGTTTATGCTTGGTGTGTGTTTGCCTCCCGGCTTTAATGGTCTACTTGCGTGATCGCCGCGCCCTCGCTATGATGGGCGACACCGGCAGCAACCCGCTCGGAGCCTGCCTGGGTCTCGCGCTCGTAGAACAGCCGTCGCTGTCTCTGCGCCTCACTGCGCTGGCACTGCTGATCGCACTACATTTGGTCGCTGAGAAGTTTTCGATTACCAAACTTATCGCACGTTTCGCTCCCCTGCGTGCGCTGGATCGCCTGACCGGCGTGCGCTAAGTCCTCGGCAAACAACGATTTCAGCGTCTGAGCCTTTAACCATCAAACTACCGGTAACTTACGCCGGGCTAAAGCCCTGCGCTAGAGGTGCGAAGCACCCAAGGCCCGCCTTCGCGGGCACGTTTCCTGTTACTTACCTTGTTGTATGGAAGGAGTTCCCTGTGACCGTCACCATTCGTCGCGCCAAGCGTGCCGACTTTCCTGCCCTGTTCCAATTGATCGTGGCACTCGCGGATTTCGAGGAACTTGCGCCGCCGGACGCCGCCGCGCAGGCCCGACTGCTGCGCGACGGCTGGCCCGAAGACGGCACGCCTCCGCGTTTCGAAGTGCGATTGGCCGAAGTGACTGAAGGGGATGCCGCCAGTGCGGTAGGGTATGCCATCACCTTCGAGACCTACTCCTCGTTTCTCGCCCGTCCTACTCTCTATTTGGAAGACCTGTTCATCCTTCCCTCCCATCGCCGTATGAAGATAGGGCAGAAGATGCTGGAGACACTGGTCGCAGAGGCGACGCGTCGCGGCTGCGGCCGTGTCGAATGGGTCGTCCTCGATTGGAACACCGAAGCGCAGAGATTCTATCAGCGCTTCGGAGCCAAACACCTGACGGAGTGGCATACCTACCGCGTTGTCCTGCCCACGGAGCCCAACGACGACACGAACGCGTAACAAATCGATGCATTGTAGGTCTCAAGCTGCAAGAGCGAGCACACGCTCAAGGAGCTATCTGCGGGTACAATCAAAGGCAGTGAGGACGACGATGCGACGACAGTTCGGCTGGATAACTTTACTTACAATGATGCTCGGCCCAGGAGCCGCCTGCCCCTCGCAAGCTCAGTTGTCGCCTACCGGGATTCGGCGCGCGGCCTCCGCCACGGAGCTGCCGATGGGGCCGTGGGGACTTTACGCTGCGGGCAATCTCGCGCCCTGCTACCTGGCGAACCGATTTAAAGCGCAGCTCTTTACGTTTCCCCTCGTTATCGGGCAGCGGCGCACCGAGAGCCTTTTGCGACCGGTGACGGATGCCGACGGCAAATCCCACCTGCGTCTCCAGAAGGTCGCCATCGAACGGCGTTCGATGGGGATGGCGCCGATGCAGTCTGCCGACGATGATCGCCTGGAGACCGCCGCCATGCTCTATGGCAACCGGATGGCGCGGGTCACGCAAGCGGATGCGGACGGCCAGCTCTGGACCCTGCACATCCCCTTTGCGCCCGCGCAGTTAACGCAGAACATTGGCGCAGCAGGCGGAGGCGAAGATGCAGGATGGGGTGCGGGCGACGCGGTTGTCTCCCTCTATCCCGGCTTCGCCGACCCTAATATGGACGGACTGCTGATCCGCGTGACCCTCCGCAACCGCTCCCAGACCCCCCAAACCTGGTACGTCGATATGCTGGGCGGCCTCGGAGTGCTCAATGACGGCTTCGAACTCAAAGACCTGAAAATTCAAACGGATCCCACGGGCAAAGTGAACCTGCTCCAGCACAAAAACAGCGACGCGGCGTTCGCGCTGACCGCAGACATGGCCCCCTATCCGGTACGCACCTATACGGTACGCAACACCTACTTCGGAATGGAAGGCAGCAGCGTAGATCGCGATAAAAATGGAGTCGCGCTTCCCGCAGGACGCCTCGGCGGCAAGGACACGCCGGACGAGAATGTCGCGAAACTCGGAACGAATCCGCCGTTCCAAGCAGGCGTCTGGGCATTGACCCGCGTCGATGATATCTCGGTTGCCCCCGGCGAGGAGACGACTTTTACGCTCTGTATCGGGGTTGGAAGAGAGACGGAGGACGCGCGTAAGAGCGCCGCGACCCTGACCCTGATGGCGGAGGATAATACGCCCGAAGGCAAACCGACCCGCACCGGAATCTACACCAAAGCCGTGCGAGCGCACCGTGTCTCTCAGCCTACGGTCGGCGATGCAGGCCTCGACCATCTGCTGGCGCAGTCGTATTCAAATGTGCCGTTCGACAACCTGCGGCGGGTCGGGGTTCCCTCGCGACAGTGGACACTGCCCTCCACACGCGGAGCCTATCGGCCGGTCGAAGGCGGCTTTATCGGCCTGGGCTGGACCGATCTTCGCCCCGATTGGGCCGCCGCGCAACTGAACGCCTGGTTTTTGACCGCAGGAGATGCCGACGTCCCTGTCAAGAACCCTCAGACCGTTGCGCCGATCAACCTGTTCGCACTCTGGGAACTCTACCAGCAGACCCTCGACCGCAGACTCCTGGAGCAGTACTACCCGTACGCGCGCCGCCGGTATCAGGAGATGCTGACCGCCGGACGCGCGGGGTCGAACAACTGGCTCTTCTCCTGGAAGACCGGCATGCCGGAGATCGACGGGGACAAGGGCACGCTGGCCGCGACGCTAAAAGGCTCCAATCCGCGCACCTACAGCCCCGACTATTCGGCATTCGTCATCCGCTCGGCGCGCCTTCTGCAACGGATGGCAACCGTGCTGGAACACTCCGCCAGCGAACTGCTCGCCTATTCTCAAGACGCCGACCAGGCCGCGCAGGCCATGAACACCACGCTCTGGGACATGAGCCACGAGGTCTATGTGAACCGGCCTCTCGCCCCTGCCGATGCCGCTCCGATCGCAGGCGACGAGCTGACGAGTCTGTTGCCTCTGGCCAGCGGCAGCGACGCCTTAAGCCTGTCCCAACGCGCCGCCCTGCTCCGCCGCTTGACCGATCCTGCCCTCTTCTGGAGTTCCGCCGGGCTTCGCAGCATGGCGAAAACCGCTCCGAACTATAGCCCGCACGATCCCGGCAACGGGGCCGTCGCGTTCGGCACCAACTGGCTGCTCTGGAAAGCGCTCCTCGATCTGGGCGAGACCGAGACCGCCCGCAAACTCGCGGACAATCTGCTCCGCTCCTACCACGCCGCGCAGATCAGTACCGATGCCTGCCCGGAAGCGCTCGACGGGGATACCGGCCTGGCCTGCGGCGCCACGGATGTCAGCGGCGATGCCTGCACACTCCTCGATCTGCATGCCGCCTATCATCAAACCGGCAACGTCACCTCCGGCTGGAACCTGCTGCTGATCGACCGCCATTACGACCGTTCGAACGATATTCTGCGCCTCGTGTTCCGGCCGGTCGAGAAGAACGGCAATGCATCGCTGCTCTGCGTGCTCGGCAAGCCCAACGGCAAGTACACGGTTCAAGGCGCGGTCACGGGCGAAGTGACCGCCGATGCCGATGGCGTCGTGACTCTCTCCCTGCCGCCCAAAACCACGACTCAGGAACTGACGGTGCAGCCGAGAGCGCAGCCGTGAAACGACGTCTGCTCGGACTGGCGCTGCTGGTCTGCCTGCCCGTCGTGGGATGCAAACGACCGCCCCTGGCAGGCACCGCCGATCAGCCACCGCACCCTGCCTCTCCCCCTGGCCTCTATACCGACATCAATCCGCGCTGGTCGCACGATGGCAGGCAGATCGCTTTCCTGCGGGCGACTCCCGATCATCGGATGCAGTTGCACGTGGCGGACGCCGATCTGGAGCGGCCCCTCGCGCTTCTGGAATCGGAACTGCTCTGCCCGGATCGCCCTTATCGTTCCACGCAAGAAACCTACTGTTCCACAGACACACTGGCCTGGTCGCCGGACGACCGTCGGATCGCCTTCGAGCGCATCGAATGGTTCACCTTCGATGATGGCGAACGCTTGCCGGGCACGGGCATCTGGTCGTTCGACACCCGCTCCGGGCGCGTCACGCCTCTGGCGGTCCATCCGCCCCACTATTTCAGCATCTTCTACTACTATCACTCCCCGGAATGGTCCCCGGACGGACGCTATGTGGCCTTTGTGGCAGAGGGCATCAATGGGCAGCGCAGCCTCTGCGTCCGACCACTGGCAGCGCAGAAGCCGCAGGAAACCCATCCCCGTTTCGACAACTACGAGGACAGCGATTGGCTGACGTGGGAACCGGTACACGGACACCCGACGCAACCCCGACGCGATAGGCTCGTCTTTCGACAGACTCTGCGGCGTACCTACAACGTGCCTCCCACGGAGACGTTCCGACGTCTCGTGCCGGGCAGCGCTGAGGGTCGGGGGACCGGAGAAATCTGGCGTATAACCAACCAGGACTATCATGCTCCGCCGGCAGCGCCTGCGACACAAGAACGCCTCGTCACTTTGCGGATCGGGCAGCCCGCATGGTCACCGGACGGGAAGAGGCTGGCTTTTGCGCTGACCCCGGATGCTAACGATTACACACGCTATGAGATCTGGATCTGGCGACAGGCCGACGGCAAAGCGCAGCGCGTGAGTCCGGCAGGTCGGGGCTTCTTTGCTCCGGTCTGGCTAGGCAATGATACGCTCGGATGTCTCTCGAAACAGGGCACGCGCTATGCGGTCCTGACGGTAGACGCATCCGACAGTTCGCTAAGGCTTTTGGGAACCATCGGAAGCGCCGACTGCGACTGGTCCCCAGACCGAAGCCAGGTCGTATGGGCGTCTCCGCCACAGGAACAAGCGCCCAACTCGGATGAACCGACAACTTTACATCTCTTCTCCACTGGACTGCGAGCACCGAAATCATGACTCTGGATCTCTCTTTTCGCCGCACTCGGATGACCTTGGGCCTGTTCCTCTGCCTGACTCTGGCGACGGCCTGCCACGGGTCGCCTCCTGTCTCGCTGCTGAGAAAGCGTCTTCCCGTCGCTGTCAGACTTCCCGGCGCCTCCAGCCTGGTTCCGAATTCTCTCCGCCCCGCCGCCACTCCCCAAGAGACGGCGCGGCCCCCGATGGTCTACACCCTGCACCCGGACCCCGCAGACTCCCATCTGGACGTCACGCTGGACTTTGCGCCTCCACGCGGCGCGGATTCCGTTTTGGTGCAGCTTCCCATCTGGTCCCCCGGAGACTACCATCTTCAGAACTTCGCCAAATACGTGCAGAACCTGAAAGTCTATGCGGACGGCGGCACGCAGGAGGTCAAGGTGGAGCGTCCGGATGCCAACACCTGGAAGATCGCCTCCAGCGGGGTCAAACATTTCAAAGTCATCTATGCGCTGCCTAAAATGCCGCCGGGATATTTCAGCGAGAATGTCGCCATCGGCGCTAAGCAGGGCTTTGTCAACGGGCCAGCCGCCTTGATGTACGTGGTCGGACATAAGGACTGGGCGACCGAACTCGATCTCAAACTGCCTACCGACTGGATCGCCGTGACGCCGCTCAAGACCGCTGTGCTCGCCTCCGGCGTGACCGCCGTCTTCGATGCCCCGGACTACGATACACTCGCCGATTCGCCGCTGGTGCTGGGCCTCAAAGACGAGATCGTCACACGCGAATTCGTCTTTAACGGCATCAAACATACCGTCGTCTTCTTCGATCACGCCGACCGGATCAAGAACTACGATGCCTATGTCCCCATGTTGCAGGGCATTGTCCAGGCGGAGACAAAGATCATGGGGGGCGCTACGCCCTATCCACAGTATATGTTCTTCTGCGATGTCAACGGCCAGGGAGGTGGCTTGGAGCATTTGAACGCCTGCCGTGTCGCCCTGTTCGCGGGTGCGCAACCCAATCAGATGGCGCCGTTCTTCGCGCATGAGTTCTTTCACTGCTGGAACGTAAAACGCATCCGGCCGGAAGTGCTTGGCCCCTTCGACTACGTGCATCCGCCGATCACGCGCAATCTCTGGTTTGCCGAAGGCGTGACGGAGTACTACAGCCGTGTCGCCACCTGCCGGGCGGGTCTCGTTCCCGAAACGATCTTTCGCGCGCACTACGCCCGACAGATCCGGAGCAATAACAACAACCCGGCCCGTCTGAAGATCTCGGCGGACGATGCCAGCCTGCATGTGTGGGAATCGGGCGACAGTCAGGGTTTCGGAGGGCTTTCCTACTACGACAAGGGAGAGTTGGTCGGTCTCTGTCTCGACCTGGCGATCCGCAAGGAGACCGGCAACCGCAAATCGCTGGACGATGTGATGCGTCTGCTGATGCAGCGGCACACGCCACCGAAACCGGGGTATGGAGAGGACGAGATTCGCGCGGTAGTGAACGAAGTCGCCGGACGCGATCTGACGGCGCTCTACAATCGATTGGCGCGTTCGACGGAGGAGATGCCGTTCGCGGAATGCCTGGGATATGCCGGTCTCAGCATCACCCTGGCCCCACTGCCGGGCGCCACCCCCGACCAGATCGCCCTGCGCAATAGCTGGATCGGCGCGAAGCCATGAGTGCCAGGGAGAGGCTTGCCATCGAGGGCGGAACGCCGGTGCGGGACATTGCCCGCTCTCCATGGCCGACCTGGCCCGTCTACGATGCCACGGAGGAGAAGGCGCTGCTCAGCGTGCTGCACAGCGGCAACTGGTGGGGAGTCGCGGGCGACCAGGGCAAACGGTTCGAGCAGGAGTTCGCGGTCTATCAGCAGGCCCACTATGGTATGGTCTGTACCAACGGCACTGCTGCACTGGAGATCGCCCTTCGCGCCCTCGGCATCGGGTGCGGGGAGGAGGTCATTATCCCGCCCTACACGTTTATCGCGACGGCAAGCGCTGTACTGACGGTCGGCGCGACTCCGATCTTCGTGGACATTCAGCCCGACACGCTCAATATCGATCCCAGCCAGATCGAGACTGCGATCACTCCACGCACAGCCGCGATCATTGCGGTGCATATGGCAGGTCGCCCCGCCGACATGGATGCGATCCTTGCGATTGCCGCGAAACACCATCTCGCGGTCATCGAAGATGCGGCGCAGGCGCATGGCGCGGAGTGGCGTGGCACACGGGTCGGCGCGCTTGGAGATTTCGGCACCTTCAGTTTCCAGGCCAGCAAAAACCTCAACTCCGGCGAGGGTGGCATGGTGCTCACCAACAAAGCGGCTCTGGCAGACGCCGCGTGGTCGATTATCAATGTCGGACGCGTCCGTGGCGGCGATCCTCCTGGATATCAGGTGCTAGGCGGCAACTTCCGCCTGACCGAGTTCCAGTCCGCCCTGCTGCGCACCCAGTTACGCCGTCTCCCCGAGCAGACCGCCCGTCGCACCGCCAATGCCCGCTACTTGCGCGAACTGCTCTCCAACCTTCCCGGTATCTCTCTCTCCTTCGACGACCCGCGCATCACCCAGGCCTACCACCTCTTCACCTTCCGCGTCGATCTCGACAGACTGCAAGGCCGAACCTACCCCGAACTCATCGAGGCGCTGAACGCAGAAGGCATCCCCGCCTCCGACGGCTATACACCGCTGTACCGAGAAGACCTCTTCGCCCGCCTCCCGCATAGCGCAGGCAAATGGTGTCAGGCAACACCGATCCCTGACTATAGCGCTCTGAACCTGCCCGTCTGCGAGCAAGTCTGCGGCGACACCCTCTGGCTGCCGCAAACCCTTCTCCTCGCTGAACGCCACGACATGGAAGACGTCGCCGCCGCCCTCACCAAAATCCTATGACAAAGAACGCACATGAGTCATCCCGAATGCCCGAAGCGACTTATTTCGTCGCTTCGGGTATTATAGTTTCCAATTTAATTTTTGGAAAATCAGAGACCTTTTACGGCGCCGTTCATGATTACGG
>JAYUMV010000163.1:0-2009 GCA_043762265.1 Chthonomonadaceae bacterium
CTGCGTGACAGGCAGGCACTCTGACCACTGAGCTACACCCCCATTTGTGGCGAACCGTTCGCCGGGTCGTTCCGTGAGGATTGACATTCAGAATTATACTCTGCTCCAGCCTATCTGTCAAGGAGAAATTTTGACGGGCAGACGGCTTCCCGGCTCCAGGCAGAAGGAAAGAGAGGCTAGAGCCGGGCAGAGTATAGTCAGGATTTGGTGGGGAAGTCGGCGGGCATCCACGCGGGCAGGTCGGCAATAGACTGGCGGGCGGCATCCGAGGTCGGGACGCCCCAGGCCTGGAAGAACGGGCCGAGGTTCTTGCCGACCGCGTGGGAGAAGCGGACCATCCACTGATCGTGCTGCTGCAACTCGGTCTTAGGGCGTTCAGAAGACGGCAGCGTGCGGTACTCGGCAAACACCTTTTTGTAGGCGTCCCAGCCGAACGCCTGCTGCAACTCGATGTACATCGTCAGCGCCAGGAAGGGATCGTTTTTCCACTTCTCGAAGTCCGCGCCGCCCGCGATGTATTTGCGCAGACGGTCCTGCATCTTCGCCGGGACAAGCGCGGGATGCTGTGACTGCGTGATGCCGAACTCCTTCTCGAAAACGTAGACCGCAAACATGTTATTGGTCACTTCGCCGGTGCCGTTGAAGGTCCAGTCCGATACCTGATGGTTGTGTCCGACCTCGTGGAAGAAGCCCCAGACTCCGAGGTGGCCGTTCGACATCATCGTTTTGGTGTTGACAGCGGCCTCCGCGACATCCAGGCCCATCATGATCGGATAGCCGGAGTGCATGTAGCCCGCGCTGATCTGCCGATCCGTGACATACCGCTCCTGCCGCGCACGGTGCCGGGGAATGGCCGCAAGGTCGGCGACATCGTCCATTGCACGATCCCAGAGCGCCAGCAGATCGTCCGGATTGTCCAGAGTGCGGACGACGCGGGACGGCACGGTCAGAATGACGTTGTTCCCCTGGAGTTCGGCCCAGGGGCCAGGGGCTGTGCGGATCTTTAACCAGGCCTCATGACTGGTCTGACCACGCACAAAGAGCGGCGCTTCCACTCCACCCTGAATCGTGACCTGGATCGTGCCGAGCCGAGCGCGCTCCGGCACGACGATATAGACCGGCCCACCAAAGGCGTTCGCCGCGAGCGTGCTTGTCGTCCTGAGCGGAAAGACGCGCGTGATCTCCGGGGCGCGATCCCACTCCGGCAGGCTCCAGAGCGCGTCCGTATGCGCCCCGATGCGCAATTGCAACCCCTTGCCAGCCAGTTCTACCGGCACTTCGACGATGAGATGGTCCCCCGGCGCGGCGTAGAGACCGGTGCTGTGCCACTCCGAAATGCTCGTATTGACCGTGACGGTGCGGGTGACGCGGGGCGCATCCGCCGGAACTTCGCCGGGAAAGGCAGCGGCGGCAGGCGAGGCCGTCACCTGCTCGGCAGGCAGGTTCAGGCTCTCCTGCAACTGAAGCGTGAAGAGCAGACGGGCCAGGGGATCGGTCGCCTTGATCGGTTTGGTCGCGATGGCCGCCAACTCGCCCTGATGCTGCTGTTGGAGCGCGCGCAGGCGCGGGCGCAGCAGACGGTCGTTGTCCGGCACCGCGAGGGCCGCTCCGGAGATAGTCCAGACCGCCTGAGCGACGTCCGCTGCCGGACGTTGCGCTTTGCCTTCCGACTGCGCCACGATCAGATCCAGCGCAGAACTCGCCTGGGTAAGATCCGAGGGCACGACGGTCGCATCGAACCCCTGCTTCAAACTGCGCTCCAGCGTACCGTCCGTCCAGCCGATACCCACCGCCGCCATCACCCGATTGCCCGGATTCTGTGTCAGGTTCTTACCGGGATGAGTCTGCAGCCAACCCCACCCCGTATCCGACGCAATCAACCCGCCTCCGCCCTTCAGATAGGCGGTCAGCGCGGTCACTTCACTCTCCGAAATCGAGTCCAGCGGGCACGCGACGACCGCGTAGCCCTTCGCCTGCGCGGCCCAGTCCGCACCTTCCAGCGCATCCAC
>JAYUMV010000164.1:0-5778 GCA_043762265.1 Chthonomonadaceae bacterium
GGCGACCGAGTAGACCCAGTCTTCGGGATCTTTAAACTCCTGTTTCTGGTTGGAGCCGTCGCCGTTGAAGATTCGGACCCGACTGTTGGAGGAGCCGTAGACCAGCAGACTGCCATCGGGACTGAAAATGCAGGTATTGATGGTGTCGGCATCGCCTTGCTGGCGCAGAGGATTCTCCATCTTGCCAATCTCCACCTTCCAGATCCGGATCTGACGATCCGCGCTGGTGGTTGCCAACAGAGTGCCGTTCTGGTTGAACGCGACATGTGTGACGGCGTCTTGATGCGCGGTCAGCGAGCCGACCCGCTTGTAGTCGGTCGTCTGGAACAGTTTGGCGCTGCGATCTCCACTGGCGGTCGCGAGCAGTTTGCCGTTTGGGGAATAAGCGACCCCGAAGACCGCCTCGGCATGATCTTTGATCAGATGGAGTGACTGACCGGTGTCCGCGTTCCAGATCCGCGCGGTCTTATCCAGCGATCCGGTCGCGAGTTCGTGCGTGTTGGGCCGAAACGCGACGGCGTAGACGACTTCGGAATGGTCTGTGAGAGCGCGCAACGGTTTCCAGGTGGCTGTATCGAACAGCACCACTTCCCCAGCCTTTCCAGGAACGCCGCCGCCTGCAGCCAGGAGTTTGCCGTCACTGCTCCATGCCAGCGCCTGCACCTGATCCGACGGCCCGGGGATCGTCTGCATAATGGCGCCCGTGGCGGGATCGAGCAGCCGCAGGCAGCGATAGCCCCCCGCCGCCAGACGTTTGCCGTCCGGCGCATAGGCCAGTGCGGTGACGGGAGCGGGCAGGTGCTGCGCACTCGCGCTAACCTTCACAAGGGGGGGAGGAGTTTTGGTTCCGGTAGTCGGTGCGAGCAGGATCATGGTATCGACCTTCGCGCCTTCGTCGATCCAGCGGCGTATGACCGCGATCTTTTCCAGATCGATCGCCCCGTTCGGCGGCATTTTCGGCTTGAGTTCGCCGGTCATATAGAGCACCAGGCTGCTCTGCGCCCCTTTTCCGACCTGGATCGCCCCGCCGTGCCGCCCGCCTGCGAGCATCCGATCTCGCGTTTCGAGCGAGTAGCCGCTCGCCGGATTTGCCCCCCCATGACAACTCAAACACTGAGCGCGTAACAACGGCAACACCTGCTTGCTGAACACGACAGGAGGTGCAGCCAGCGCAGGGAGCGCGATGCAGGCCAAAAAGCTTATCATGAGCATAAACGTGCGGCTTTTCACGTTGCAACCTCTCCTAACACAGCGTTTCCAATATTTTCTCCTTTAGTCGCCAGGCAGAGGGCGTAGTTACGCGCTGCCGCAACATCGATTTCGCAGTCTCGGCTCCCATCCAGCAGGAGTTCTGCACCTCGGCACCGAATCATGTGTTCGGCGCGTCGTAATACGTTCATGCGGCGTTCGGGGCGCGACCAAATCTATTTCTGGAGAGACAGACAATGCCGGAAATCAAATCGGAAGAGTTCGTGCGCCTGGCGACCATCTTCGTGCCGGAGACCGCCAATGCGATCGCTTTTTCGCCGGACGGTACCTTGCTGGCCGTTGCAGCGGCAGACAAAGTCTTTATTTTTAAAGTTCCCCCCACAGCTCGGCCCACATCGGTCGGCGACAAGACTGGAGCGTAAGAGGCCCTTATTTGAGGGTGCGAACCACGAAATCGACAATCTGCTGAGTGGTGCTGGCATTGAGCAAGGCGATGCCGTGCGCCCTACCCTCCATCACCTGCAACTGATGATCTTTCGAGCCAGACGCTTTGTCCAGCTCTGCCGGGCCAGTACCTGCGATCTTGTCATCCTTGTCGTGGAATAGGAGTATAGGACCGGTATACGCTTTCGCCGCAGCCTTCGTTTTTAGACCATGGTAATCGATTCCGGGGGACAATAACACCAAAGAGTTGACCTGGGAAGGATGAGCGCCTGCGTAGATGAGAGCGTTGTTCGCGCCATACGAAGCGCCAACAAGCGTGAGAGGGCCTTTGCCTTTCATCGCATAGACGGCGCCGTTGATGTCTTTGCTCGTATCCCAGGGTGCAAACTCACCGGTCTGTCCCGGCCCCTGTTCGGATCTCCCGGTGCCACGCTGGTCGATTGCAAAGACGATGTAGCCTGCATTCTGGAGTGCGATAGAAAGGGGATGCCAGTCGGTGCCGCTTCCACCGCGCTGATGCAGCAGAACCACAACCCCTTTGACTTTCGTCTTCGGCTCGTAGTAATCTCCCAGAATGTTCCAGCCGTCTTCCGTCTTATACTGTGCGGTTCGGGTATCGCCGGTCGCCTGATCCTCGGAAACGACAGAACCGTTCTCTTTCTCTCCACAACCGATCACAAAGAATATCCCCAGTAGACTCAAGGCCATCAATAAATAATAAGAACGTGTTTGCATAGAGTTCCTTTTTGCCTGTCCGTCTCAAGGAGGCAGTGGGTAGCCACGTTGCGAGGGAAACGTGGAGTGTTTTTATCCCTTGATTCTGTGTAGGCCCGGTTCAGGATGGCGCTAGAGCCAGCGCGTACGGATAGTATAGGATACCTTGACCTCGGTTCCGACCGCAACAGAAACGGGAAATTCTACTGTGCGGGCATCTTTCTTCTCGTACGGATGGGTGCGATTGATTATCTCCCAATCCGCCCACACATGCTCCAGAACCCTAATATCGACCGGTTCGTTCCCCCGGTTGCGCAGCAGGACCTCAAAACGCTCTTCCACCTGCTTCTTCCCCAACCGTTTGAAATCACTGCGTCGATGCTCCCCTACCAGATCGAAAGCATCTCCAAGGTAGAGCCGCAGCGTCTCCCCCTGGGGGGTATGGTCGATCGCGTCCTCTCCAACAAACTGTAGTCGCCCCTGTCGGTCGGCTTTGAACAGCCGCATCCGCCCTTTCGGCAGAGGAATGCCCAGATTCGGCTTGCGATTCTCTACCAGCATCGTGATATTGACCTTCTGATAATCGCTGGTATCGTAGTGTTCGCCGGGAAGATAATTACTGTAGCGGACGAAGGAGGCGAGACGTCTGCCGTCATAGACGAAACGCTTCCGCGCAGGAACCTCGTTCGCAGCCAACAGCGTCATCTGCTTCTGCTCGTTGTTACGTACCGTCGTCGTGCCATCGAGTGTGTAGAGATGATACTCGAACAGTCTCTCCTCTTCAAACTGCGGCGCAGACCCGGCGGCAGCCCCAAACGTCGCGCTTTCCAGGCTCATCGTAACCTGCCTGGGCGGTGGGATGCGACGAACATCGCCTGCCACCAGTTGAAGATTGGCATTCTCATAGGTCGCGCCACTGCGATTGTCCAGTGTGACCCATCCGGTGACATCGACCGCAGTATCTTCGGCATTGATCACCACCACATAGTCCGCCGACCATTTGACCCCTTCCGTCATATAGGAAATCTCAACCTCGTGTTTCCCCGGTTGAGAACAGTCGGCCAGCCAGACGAGTTGCGGGCGCGATATAAGACCTTCGGGCATCTCATGCAAGGTGATCTCTCCGCCAGGGCGTAGCACGATCTCTCCCTGCTCGGTACACACAACCATGCCGCTTTCCGGTTGACTGCCCCCATAAATGTCGTGGCGAGCGCCTCCAGAAGCGAGCAGACTGCCTTTAACCTCCCGAATTTTGCCTTCACCGAGGTGCTGCCGCAGCGTAATTTGCTTACCGATCGATTTGTCGAGCAGCGTATTGGGCTCGATAAGATCGTACCGATAGTTCTGCTCCCGAACCACGACGCTCTCCGGAGCCGTCAGCGACTTGAAATGCACGGAGGTGCGGTCCAGTTGCCCGGCCACATCCTCCACCGTCACCGTGTTGCGCCCCGCCTCGAACTCCATCTCCCGCGTATCTCGCACCAGCGCGAAATCCTGATTGTAGACGGTCAGTGCGATACTATTTGCCATAGCAACCCTCCTGTTTAGCCCAATACCTTGGGCCAGAGAAACCGGTATCCGATGTTAACCCCTTCGGCCCCAGATCTGTGCGAGCAGACTTTCGAGAAAGAGCAATGGCAGAATTGCCCAGAGGAGCGAACGCCAGATTTCGGTCCCATAGCGGGAACGGTTGACGCTCGCTTCCATCTGCGCCGGAGTCGAGGCCACCGTAAATCGTCCGGCGGGAATACCGGCAGATTTCGCGGACGCGATAGGATCGGCATAGACCAGATCGCCTTCGTCGGCGGGCCTGCCGACCGCGAAGGCGTCGGTCGTTTTGCTGCCATCCACGGTTACATGGTAGACGCCTGCGCGGGAGGTTGCGGCATAGGAGAAGGTCACTCCCTGCGTGCCGAGGGCGCTGTTCTGGGCCGTCGTCTTGCCGTTGGGCGCGGTGACCCGCACCGCTTTGTTGGCATCTGAGAGAGGCAGGGAGAGAAACATACTCTCGTCCAGGCGTAGATTGCGGTGCGCGGTTGCGCCCTGCCCGAGATAGGAGAGCAGTTGATAGACATAAGGCACATAGATCGGCTTGAGCGGCAGTTGATTCCAGGTCGTTCCGGCGCTGCTCGCGGCCACGATCACCTTGCCCAGCCCGACCCGCCGCTCGACCAGAGCAGGATCGCCGTTGCTGAAGCGCAGAATGATTTTGGCGGATTCGTCAGCGACCGGTGTCAGGGGAAAGTAGGTCAGGAAGTGCGCGCTGGACAGATTCATCGTGGAGGTGTCGCGGAAGAGCGCCAGTGCCGGATGGGTAGCGGGAATGCTATCGGGATGGAGGCTGACCGCCTCCTCCTCCGTCACCGTTTTGCGGGTCTCCAGCGTGGCGGGCAGCAGCTCCTTGAGATCGGCATTGAGGCGTTTCGCATCGGTGGCCGGACCAGGGAACAACAGCAGTCCTCCGCCTGCTTTGACGAACTCCGTCAGGGCGCGGGCATCGCCTGCGGCCAGACCCGCAGTGCCCGTCAACGCCACCGCATCGAAATCACGCAGATTGAGATTGGTAAAGGTGGCGTTTTCACGCAGCTTTGGGGCCAGACTGCCCGCCTCTCCTCCTGGCGCTATCGCGGTCAGCAGATAGAACGACTCGCTCTTGGAGGGATCGCCGGTCGGATGGGCGTCCTGTACCAGCACCTTGATCCGTTCGCGGCACCGCACGACGAATTCGGCGGCGTTGTCCTGCATCAGTCCGTCCGACTCGGTAAGCGAGATCCTTCCGACATGGATGCCGGGAGTGGTGATCAGCGGGGTGAAATCCGCCGTCGTCACCCCATTCGCAGAGATCGAGATGCGGCGTGAGCCCGCCGGTTTACCGTCCATCGTCAGGTTGACCAGAACGTCGTTGCGGCTTCGGGAACTGGAGTTGACGATCCGACTCTCGACCCGGGCCGGGAGATAGGGCGTCACCAGTTCGCGGCCTACGTTCGGAGTTTCCACGCTCAGATTTTCGCGCTGCGCGGCGGGCGCGCCGACGGAGACCCAGGTGATACGGGTATCGCTTGCCAACGTGGCCCACGCGGCCTTGCCCGCCTCTTTCTGGCTGCTGGCCCACGCCTTGCCCTGATCGTCGGTCAGCCAATAGACCTCACGAATAGGGTTCTTCGAGACTTTGAGCAGTTTGGAGACGATTTTGGCCCCCTCCAGATAGTCTGTGCCCCGGTCGCTCACCTGCGCCGATTTCAGGCGTTGACGCACCAATTTCAGATCGAAACTGGGCGCACCCACGATAGAATCGACCTTGTCGGAGAGCAGGATCAAAGAGACGGCATCGCCCTGTTTCAGCACGTTCGTCAGCAGGGCTTCCGCAGCGGCCTGGGCGCGCTCGAAGCTGCTCTTGCCGTCCGGCCCCCG
>JAYUMV010000165.1:0-5260 GCA_043762265.1 Chthonomonadaceae bacterium
GGGGAACGTACGAAGTACAAGCACTACTGGGTGCAGGATTTCGGAACCCGCGCTGATTCCTATCCCGTGGTCATCAATAACAAGGCCCCCGAGACGTACGATCCCACCCTGCATCTCTATCTCTATGGCGCAGGCTGGGCGACGCATATGCGTTTCAGCAACGACCGTATTCATTGGACCGAATGGACCCCGTTTCAGGCGCACTGCGACTGGACCGTCAATACCGGCTATGGTAACCGAACCGTCTATGCGGAAGTGCGCGGCGAGGGCATTGTTCGCCGGAGCATGGATACGGTGCTGCTGCTGCCATCACAGAAGAACAACTTGATCGCCAGCGCCGTCATGGTTACTTCTGCTCGCTGAGGCATCCCACGCACAACGCAAGAGTATACGGCACACAGACAGGTCGGAACCCCCAGGTTCCGGCCTGTTTGCATTGGGGGAGAGAAGGCGCTGAGGCAAATCGGGACCTCTCTCGACCGGCTGAACATCCTGTCTGTCTTTACGTCTAAAGGGTCAGGTACGGCTCTTCGCGTGAGATGGCAAGGGCGAAAATATTATAAAGGCGGTGAGGCGATTACGATGCATCATGTAGATAAAGTGCAAGTTCGACTCGGCTGGGTCGTGGCCGTTCTGCTGATCTGCGCAACAGGCGTCGCAGCGCATGCGCAGGAGGCCTACACCTCCAATGACCGTAATTTCGGATTTAAATATCCCAAGCGTTGGAGGGCGGAGGCGGAGGGCGACAAAGTTCATCTCATCTCACCCGATGGCAACCGCTTTCTGGTGCAGACGGATGCCCTGAAATCGCTCCCCTCTGGCCCACCTGCATATGACGCCGATCTGAAGGCGGAGGCGACCCGGCTCGCTTCCAAACTGTTGTCGGGAGCGGAGTTGGTGCGTGGTCAGACCGCCGTGGTGGATCATGGCGCGGGGGCTGTCTTTCGTTTCCAAGAGAAAAGCAAGGGGGACGATGCTCCGGTAGTGGCTGTCTGGATCGCGATCATCGGCAAGCACAGTGTCATCGTCGTTCCGGAGAAGGCAGCACAGGCCGGAGAAGCGATCGGACTCTCGACGGTCATTCAGTCGGTCACGTTCGCCGATGCCTTACCGCAGCCTCCGCCTGCCCGTGTCGGCCCTACTACGCGGCGCACTATGCCAGGAGCGGGCGGAGCGCCGGGTGCAGAAAGTGTGGCCACAGGGCCACACACCGTCAGCTTCCAAACGCAGATCGCTCCGATCCTGAATCAACGCTGTCGCTCCTGCCATAATGGCGGATCGGCGTTGGGCGGGCTCAATGTCGTCTCCTTCGGCAACCTGCTCAAAGGAGGCGAGCATGGCGCGCTGGTTATGCCGGGCAAACCGGACTCCAGTCTGTTGATGGACTATCTGACCGGCAAGCGGGACCGCATGCCGAAAGGCAGCGCGCCCCTATCGAACGATCAGATCGGCCTCTTCCGCACCTGGATTCAGGAGGGCGCGGCAGACGATGGGGCGACTCCTCAGGAGACCCCAACGGCCAATCCCGGCACAGTTCTCACCAATCCGCGCCGCTCAAACCGTCCGAACAGAACGGCTCAGGGCGCTCAATCTGTGTCCTCCGACATTCTTGAAGGCTACGCCGGTCATCTCCTGTCTACCGACGCCGGTTTTACCTTGAATTTGCACCGCGATGGCACGGCGACCGCAGAATGGACCTTCTCACCGCTGGTCGCCGCACGCTTTACGGGCTCTTTCCGGGGTAAAGACGGCAGTTATGGCGTTTCCTTGACGCTTGCGTCCGGCAGCAACCCCTATCAGGCAAAAACGATGGTGCTCGACCTGCGCCCTCACGGCGCAGTCGAGATCGGAAGGTTTGGCCTCGATACGGATCAGCCGCGACGAGACATCGCCTCTTTGGCGCTGGAGCAGATCGATGTCAGCTTCAAGAAAGGCGCCACACCTGCCAAAAAGAACGGTCGCCTTCGCTAGAGGACCCGGACAAACAATACAAAGCGGGCGGAGCGTGTTGAACGCTCCGCCCGCTTTTTGATTCAGGTCCTGAAGGTCAGAACTGAGCGCCGATGGTCAGGCTATAGCCATCCAGTTCGTTGGAAGATCCGCCGAGGAAGAAGTAGCGTAGATCGATCGAGACAGGATTTTTACCGTGGATCGGGGTGTAGCCCAGGATGACAGACAGCGCCGTTCCGTTAGAACCGCCGCCGCCCAGTCTCTTGTTGAAAGAGTATCCGGCGCCTGCACCGTAGCGCAGGTTGTTCTTGTGAGCGATGAGGCTAATCTGAACCGGGACACTGTAAACCGTGTCGAGACCATTGTATCCGATGCCGACCAGGACATCGTAGGCGTCGCCTTTGAAGACCCGTCGCTCCACCATTCCGCTGAAACCCACTTCGCCGGTCGCAGCACGCGTTGTTTTGCTGTTGTAGATGAACATGCCGACACGCACGTTCCAGTCTCGCGAGAGCTCCGGTACTGCATCACTCTGCGCATGCGCAGCGCGGGGAGCCATCGTCATCCCAAGCATCATCATCAGAGCCAGACCCCAGATTGTTCCAAGCCGTTTCACGTAAAGTCCTCCTCGTTGATAGGTAAAGGGCAATCTCTGCGTCCAGACGTTTCCAGAGCCGCCTTTTCCTAGGTTCGCGTAGAAAAAGGTGTACGGGCTTAGATTGTACGTCCATCCGGCCAATTCCTGCCCTTTTTTTCTGTCTATTGAAAAAATAGGCGATTTTAGGTCCTAGCCGGGCAATTGTACCTCAATACGTACGCCGTTGCCGGGGGAGGTAGTGAACTGCATCTCACCGCCCAGAGCGCTTGCCCGCTGGTGCATAGTCTCCAATCCCATGCCGGAGGCGTGCGAGGCAGGATCAAAGCCGACTCCGTCGTCGGCAATGGTGCAGTGGAGGAAGGGAGTGGCCGGTGAGGAGATCAGCGTTACCCTGATTTGGGTCGCCTGCGAATGCTTCGCCGCATTCGTGAGCGCTTCTTGAATAATACGGATCAGTCCGAAGAGTGTAGCGGGTGCGAGCGGGCGGAGCGGTTCTTCGATGTCGAGGTTAGCGCTGATGCCGGTACGCTCTGCGAAGCGGCTGAGATGGCGGCGCAGAGTTTCAGGCAGGGTTTCGGTGGTCGTCTGTTTTTCCCAGGGATGCAGGTGGAAAGCCAGATCACGGCTCTCGTTCCACGCGACGCGCAAGGAGGCGATCTCTTCGCGCAGCAGTGTCTCCGCCTCTTCAGGAACTCGGCGGAGCAGACGCTGACAGAGCTCCAGCCGCAAGATCACGCTGACGAGGCTATGGCCGAGGCCGTCATGCACTTCCCGCGCGATCCGCCCCCGTTCGTCCGAAGTAGCCATCTGTTCCCGCAGAAGAGAAAGTTCGCGGTCGTGGTCGAGAGCATTTCGGCTGATGCGCCTGCCCAGAGAGCCCACCAAGATCAGAAAGAAGAGACGTGAGGCCAGGATCCGCACGTAGGCTGAGAAGGGCAGGGCAGGCGGGACTGCCGCTAACTGTGTCGGCAATGTGGCCCAGAGGTAGGCCCCGCAGATTCCGGCTACGATCAGCCGTCTCTGTTTGAGCGTGGAAAACATCAGCTCGAAGATCATCACCACGAAGTAGACCAGCCAAACATCACTCTCCAGTCCTCCGGAGATGTGGATCGCGAGCGATACCAACAGGATGTCCAGAGCAGTGAAGAGGCGAGCCAGCGCATCGGAGAGAACTCCGGCGCGCTTCCATGCCAGGAGGGAGCGGGTGGCGGCATCGGCCAGCGCCAGAGCGAACAGCAGCCAGGCCTGTGCCATGGGCACGCGCACCATCCCCTGCTTCTGAGCGACAAACATATAGACCAGGATGAAACCGAGGGTCATCCAAAGGTACTTGTTGATCTGCCACAGAGAGCGAACGGCCGGGTGGCGCTCTTTGAGGTCTCGGCGGGCGAACGAGAGAGGCGGCGGCATAGGCGGTCACTCCTCCTGGGTCAGTATTCGACGCGCTCCCAGGCCACCGGGCTGAAGACTTCGGTCTCCGCATAGCCGTGCATCACTCCGGCTGCTCGCACCGCTTCCAGCATCTCCTTCGCCTCATGCCGATTGCGCGCCAGCGGTTTGGTACAGACCAGATTTTTGCCTGCGCGTGCGCAGCGGATCGCCAGATCTTTATGGACGTAGTTGGGAACACCCAGAATGATGAGGTCGAGGTCGCTGCGGTCGATGACAGCCTCCATATCCGTCGTATACTCTGGAATATCCCAGGTCTGCGCGAACTTCTGGGCGTTGGCGGCATTGGGCGACGCCACGATAGGCACTTCCCAACTTGCCAGATCCCGCAACCCCTGCATATAAAACGTCGAGACGAACCCGCTGCTCAGCATCCCGATCCGAACGCTCATCTGTTTCTCCCCTCATGATTCTGCACTGGATGCTACTCTGTTACGCACCTGATCCGCTTTTCCCTGCTCGTGTTGTCTGGGGAACATTGGTTTTGGAGAGCGCGTCTGACGGGCGGACACCGCGATTGGATACTGCAAAGCTGTGTAGGCCGCAGTCTCAACCGTATGGTACGCAAGGTGCCAGGCCCACAAAAAACTCAATACATAGGACTTAAAAGGAGCGAGATATCATGGTACGGAGCAATGGCAAGGCTCTCAAGCAGGGGGGAGCGGTTCTCGGCGGGATGACAGGAATGCTGGCCCTCAGCAGTATGGCGCTGGCCCAATCGGGCGTGAAGACAGCGACGCTGACACCCGACGCGACCCTACATCTCACCCAGATTGCGCAGGCAGGACTCCCTGCTGGAACGACCTCTTATGCGGAACTGCTCGCCGTCAACGCGGCTCGGCAGCAGAACACCGTCGACATCGGTGGAACCTCTTACCCGTTCACGATTCGGCTTGGAGCGATGGTCTCTCCGAGGATAAAGTTTGTCGGTGGCGCGGACCTGACTCTGCCGAGCCTTGGGATCGGGCAGCACTGGGTCGGTCGTATCGATGCAGAAGCGATCGTCTCCGCGAACTTCGGCGGCAACTCTACCTTGATACCCTTGACCTTTGATGAAGTCTACCTCTCTCCATCCCAAACCAGCAGCTTCCGTCCTTATGCGGGGCTCGGCATCGGACCCTATTTTGCCTCCACCACGCGTTTCGGCGGCAAACTCTTCGTCGGCGCCCGGTTCAGTCCAAGAATCAGCGGTGAGGCCGCCGTACACTTCTCTGGCGGCGGCGATGCGCTCCTAATCCTGGAAGCTCGTACTTCCCTGTAACG
>JAYUMV010000166.1:0-1864 GCA_043762265.1 Chthonomonadaceae bacterium
AGCGGTCGGCCGAGAGCGGCATTGAGCAGCGTAGATTTTCCCGCCTTGAAATGCCCGCCAAAAACCAACCGGGTCTCCCTTGCCGTCAGCAGAGAGAGCGAGCCGTTCAGGCCCAACTCCAGCGCGACGCCAACGGTATCCGCTTGCAAACGCAAGTGTTGCAGCTTCGCTGCGAACTGTTCCAACCAGACCTGATACTCGGCCTCTCCCGGCATACCGTTCTCCCTACTGAAACTGCGTTGTCGAGCCTTGTACGACGCATGTGGCTTGTTTTATCGGTAGAGACAGGAAATCAACCTATCCCCTGGAGAGCCTCCGGCACGGCAGTCTGTGTTGCCGTTGCGGATACGGCCCCAGGTGGCACTGTTGCCGGTTTCACTCTCTCCGCAGCGGCAGCCAGTTTGCCGCGCGATTCCGCGACATGGCTTTCCAGGGCTTGCAACTGCGTCAGCATCTCTTGCTTCTGCCCCTGATCCTGCTTGTTCATCTCCATGATCTTGCGGAAGTTAGCCTCTTCCTCGTCCAGAGAGGCATGCACCACTGCGACGGTTTGTTCTTGAAGCGAGGCAAAAACCTTGTTCATCTCTGCTTCCAGGACAGAGGCGATATGGTCCGGCATCTGCTCAAGGCTTTTGTCTACCTCTTCCACCACCTTCGCTTTGGCACGCTTATCGATACCCTCTGCCCCCCAGACCAGGCCAGTCATCATTCCGACGATAATGACCGCCGGTAAGAAAATCACCGAGCCCATGAGACCGAACGAGGCTAGGAGGAGACCTGCGCAGAGATGACCCGTGAGTGCGCCTGCCATGCTGCGCCACCCGCCGAAGCCGCCCGTGATGTCACCGATCATAAAACTGGCGATCCCGGCCCAGATGCGTTCTTGCGTACCGACGACGCTGGTCGGGGCGGACAAGGTCACGTCCCATCCGGTAAGTTCCACCTGCGCCGCCCGCATGTCACGATCCATCTCCGTGACTTCTTTGTCGATCTCTGCGGTCAACCGCGCCATGATCGGGGCGAGGGTCTCCTGCGCCCCGATCATGCGCGGAGTCTCCTCTTCGGACGATGCATCGGCGGAATTCTGTCGCGGCGGGTCAGGCTTCCCTGGGGGGATGCTGCTCCACATCTGAAGGCGTGTTTTTACGATCTCCTCGCACATGGCCGTCGCTTCCGCACATAACTGCTTCTGCTTGAAGGTCGCATTCAGACCTATCACGGAGAGCGGACGCGGCGCAAGTTCGACGGGCAAATCCTTGCGTAATTGCTCGATCATGATGCTGAAACTCGCTTTGAGCGCATTTTGGGCGGCAATATTATAGCGCTCAAACAGTTTCGGTAGGCGATTTCCGCGTCGCCGGACGGCCTGGATTTTAGGCTGAATGGTTTCGTAGGCCTCTTGCAATTTGGCGCTGTCCGCCTGCAGCCCGGCTTTGCGCAGTCCTATCTGACTCTCGATGGCGCCCGCATTCAGGACGGCCTTGTGCAGAAACTTGCGCAAGTGTACATTCTGGCTCTCTTCAGCCAGAAACTTGCCCAGGCGCTGCTCCAGAATAGGCAGTCCGGAAGCGGTCAGCGCCTCCGTATCGCCGTTTACTTTGGCGTGAAACGCTTTCAGTGCATCGACGAAGAAGATATCCCGTTCCGTGAAATCCCGTTCCGTGAACCCCTGACCAGCATAGGCCGGTCCGTCCTGGCCCTCGTGGATCAGTTTGTTCCAGACGAAGCCTCGGAATCGCTCGTCCGCCTCGCGACCGCGCATGCTGATGACCGTGAAGATGCGCGTACTCTCCCCCAGAACGTCTTCGGAGACGAATTTCATTTCGTTCATTCCGCCGAAGGCGTCACTGCGGTAGACGACCAG
>JAYUMV010000167.1:0-1846 GCA_043762265.1 Chthonomonadaceae bacterium
GCGATCTCCAGGCTGGGCTGACAGTCCTCTTCGGTCAGTTTCGCAGAGGCCAGGCGATTCATCTGCGCGGCGAAGTCGGCGATGTTTTCGTTCTCCATCGAGAGGCCAGCGGCATGCGCATGGCCGCCGTACTCCGACAGCAGGTCTTTGCACTGATCGATCGCCTCCACCACATTGAACGCCCCGATGCTCCGCGCCGAGCCGCGCCCTCCACCGGTCTCCTCATTTTTTGCGATGATGATGCACGGGCGATGAAAGCGCTCCACCACCTTGCTCGCCACGATGCCGACGATGCTGCCGGGCCAGTTGAACCCGCTCAGGACGAGACAGCGCATCTCCGTAATATCCATCAGGGCGATCTGGGCCATCGCCTCATCCGCGACACGCGCCTGGATCTCCTTGCGCTGGTCGTTCAGTTCATGCAGTTTGCGGGCCAGACGCTGCCCCTCGTTCTCATCCTTCGTCATCAACAGGTCGAGCGCGTACTGCGTCTCCTCCACCCGGCTCGCGGCGTTCAAGCGAGGCCCCACCTGAAATGAGATCGTGCCAGCATTCAGCGGCCTGCCATTATTGCAACCGGAGACCTCCAGAAGCGCCCGCACCCCCGGTTTTTTCGAGTTCTTGACCGCATCGAGCCCATGGAACACAAGAACACGGTTCTCATCTATCAACGGTACAACGTCGGTGACAGTTCCAATCGTGACCAGATCGAGGTAACCGTTCCGATAGGTCGTGACATTGTGCCCCAGCGTGCGGATCAGCGCCTCGCAAACTCGGAACGCGACTCCCACACCCGCCAGGTCCGAAAACGGGTAACGCGAATCTTTGCGATTGGGGTTGATGACCGCGACCGCCTGCGGCAGAGACCCGTTCGCATTCGGGGTATGGTGATCGGTGATGATGACATCAATGCCGACCTGGCGTGCATGCTCTACCTCTTCGATCCGCTGGATACCGCAGTCGGTGGTGATAATGAGTTGAACGCCCTTCTCCTTGGCACGTTCGACAAACCCTTTGCGCATATCGTAGCCGTCGCGCTGCCGATGCGGCACAAACACTTCGACATCCGCGCCAAGTTTCTCCAGCACCCGGCCCCAGAGCGCGGCGCTGGTCACGCCGTCGCCATCGTAGTCCCCATGCACCATGATCTTCTCACGACCATGCAGGGCGGTCTTGATGCGTTCACAGGCGGCCTCGATATCCGGCAGCAAGAAGGGATCGTGCAACTGGTCGAACGAAGGATTGAGAAAGGTATAGGCCGCATCCGGCGTGGTAATGCCGCGCTGCACCAGGAGCCGCGCTACGATCGCATGGATGCCGAGTTGGTCCTGAAGGATGCTCTCCACGTCTTCATCGCCCGGCAGAATATGCCAGCGTTTCGGGGTATGGGATTTTCTCATCGTGGGTGTTGCCGCAACACATCGACAATCAGTCGGGCAGCATTGCCGTCTCCGTAAGGATTGGCGCCGCTCGCCATCTGCGCATGACGCTGGGGATCGGTGAGCAGCAGGCGCGCTTCGCGCACGATGGTCTCCTCGTCGGTGCCGATCAATTTCGCGTTGCCGGCGGTGACTCCCTCCGGGCGTTCGGTCGTCTGGCGCAGCACGAGAATCGGAACGCCCAACGAAGGCGCTTCTTCCTGTACGCCTCCGCTATCCGTAAGAATCAACGTAGAGCGCTGCATCAGTTTGACGAAAGGCACATAGTCGGGCGGTTCGATCAGATGCACGCGAGGCGTCGCACCGAGGAGCGGAACCAGTGTCTCGCGGACAATCGGGTTGCGGTGCATCGCGACGACGATCTCGCAGTCGGCGAACTCGGAAGCAAGCTGCACAAGGGCGCGCGC
>JAYUMV010000168.1:0-26980 GCA_043762265.1 Chthonomonadaceae bacterium
CTGGATGAGGACCATTATGGGCTGGAGAAGGCCAAAGAGCGTATTCTGGAGTTCCTGGCCGTACGCAAGCTGACCGGCACCTCCCGTGGCCCGATTCTCTGCCTGGTCGGCCCGCCCGGAGTAGGCAAGACCTCGATCGGAAAAAGCATCGCGCACGCGCTGGGGCGAAAGTTCATTCGCGTCTCGCTCGGGGGCGTGCGGGATGAGGCCGAGATACGCGGCCACCGGCGCACCTACATCGGCGCAATGCCAGGGCGCATTTTGCAAGGGATCAAACAGGTCGGCTCGCGCAACCCCGTCTTTATGCTTGATGAGATCGACAAGTTAGGCATGGACTTCCGGGGCGATCCCTCGTCCGCGCTGCTGGAAACGCTCGATCCCGAACAGAACAAGGAGTTCAGCGACCACTATCTCGAAGTGCCCTTCGATCTGTCGGACGTGATGTTCGTGACCACCGCCAACCTGCTCGATCCTATTCCCGCCGCGCTCAAGGATCGTATGGAGGTCATCCGGTTCGCGGGCTATACGGAAGAGGAGAAGTTCTCTATCGCGCTGGAGTTCCTGGTGCCCAAGCAGCGCAAAGACCATGGCCTGACCGCCGAGCATCTGGCGATCACCGAGGATGCGCTCCGCAAACTGATTCGGGAGTATACGCGGGAGGCGGGCGTGCGCAATCTGGAGCGCGAAGTCGCCACGCTCTGCCGCAAGGTCGCCCGAAAGGTGGCAGGGGGGCAGATCGGCCATGTGCGCATCGACGCCGAAAATCTGAAAGACTACCTCGGCAAACGTCGTTATCACTACGGGCTGATGGAGGAGGACGACGAGATCGCGATTGCCACCGGTCTGGTCTATACCGAGTTCGGCGGCGACATCGTGACGATCGAGGTCAGCCTCTTGAAAGGGCGTGAGGGGCGCGTTCAACTCACCGGCCAACTGGGCGAGGTGATGAAAGAGTCGGCCCAGACCGCCGTCTCCTTCATTCGCTCCCGCGCCGTCGCTCTGGGTATCGACGAAGACTTCTACAATAAGCTCGACATCCATATCCATGTGCCCGCAGGCGGCATCCCCAAGGACGGCCCGTCTGCCGGAATCACCCTCGCCACAGCGCTGGCCTCCGCGCTGACGCAACGCCCGGTCCGCAAAGAGATCGCCATGACCGGTGAGATCACCCTGCGAGGGCGCGTTTTGCCGGTCGGAGGCATCAAGGAGAAAATGCTGGCGGCCCACCGCGCTGGCATTCGCACCGTCCTGATCCCCTCCGAAAACGAGAAGGATCTGGAAGATCTGCCCGACAGCATCCGCGCCGAGATGGAGTTCCGCCTCGTCTCTCATACCGACGAAGTGCTCGCCTACGCGCTCTTGCCCGCAAAGCCGTCCCCCGAGGAATCTCCGTTGAATGCCTGATTTGCATGGATTTTTTCGTATCCCGTAAGGAGGAAACGATGATTGTCCGTTATGAACGCACGTTGGCCGATCTGGAGGCCTATTACGACTTTTACTGTGATTCGGCGATCACGAAGAAGGCGATAGCCCGCTACCGTACCAGAGTATCCCTAGCGCTTGGAATGATCGTCTTTGGAGGAGGGCTTATCATCTCCCCAACAGCCCCTGCCCCTCTGCTTCCCCTTGTCGTCGGGGCAGCGGTGGCTCTGGCCTTCGCCTCGCAGGCCAAAAGGATCTACACGAAGTCCATACGCCAGCAGGTACGTCGGACCTATGGTCCCACCTACGGCGCCTTCTTCGACAAAGAGATGGAGTTGGAGCTTCTGGAGTCCGGTTTCATCGTGCGTACCGCCAGGATGGAGACCAAAATCCCCTGGAGAACGCTCCAACGGATCGATTCTAGACCCGGCTATACCTATCTCTGCCTTGATGAACTCAATGCTATCTGCATCCCCCATAAAGGCATCGTCGCCGGTGACTTTCCTACGATGTTGGTCGAACTCGGCCGCAGATACCAGGTCAGTCACCAACCGGCGCTTCTCGCAGAGTAAAAGAGGAGAGTAATGTTTATGTCCGAAACCGTTGAGGAGAAGCCGAAGGTGTTGGTGCTAGAGGACGATCTCATGTTCTCCGTACGGATTGAGAAGACGTTGATCCATCTTGGCTATGCTCCGTCGATTTTCACCCATGCTGCGGAGGCGATCACTTTTGCGGAGCAGAATACGCTGCTGCTCGCACTGGTGAACTTCAGCAGTGCGCAACAGGCGCCGGGCGAAGTCGTGAGACGAATCAAAGCGCAGTCCGATCCGCCTCCCGTTTTGGGCTACTGCTCTCACGTCTCCATGCCTCAGATCCGCCCGAATGCGATTGCGGCCGGTTGCAACCTGCTGGTCGCCAACTCCGCCCTCACCATGCGCCTTCCACAACTCGTTGCCAAAGTGCTCACCGGTTCTCAGAGCAGTCCCGAAGACGAAGAGTAACTTCAAAAGATGCATTCCGCATGGTAGGTGGCATCACACTTTCGGACATGAACAGATCTTGAACAGATTCAGTTGTTTGATGCGTCGCTCCTATTCCGTTTGCCAAAAAGAATTGCCGCCTCCTATAAGGAGGCGGCAATTCTTTTTGGTTCACAGCCGGTGAGAACTGCGGACGGTCTTAGCGTGGCCCCACAATGCGGTAGTTGGTGGGCGGCTGAGTGGAAATCGGGTTGCTTCCGATCACCGTCAGTCCATTCATGAACCACATTACCACTTGCTGGGTCGTGCTATTCTGGAACACGATGTCGGTCTGACCATCGTTGTTGTAGTCGGCGATCCCTTTCACCTGGTAGCCCAGAGCAGGGGTAGTGGAGGTGAAGCCGCCTCCGTTGAACGCCACTCCATTCATGTACCAGACCACGATCTGGTTGGTGACGCTGTTCTGCATCACGATGTCGGGCTGACCGTCACCGTTGAAGTCTCCCACTCCCACCACCAGGTAGTTGGGGAAAGGTTGAGTCGCGATGTTGGCCGAGCCGATGACCGTGCTGCCATCCATGAACCAGACGACCAGGGAACCGGTGCTCTGGCTCTGGAAGAGGATGTCGGGCTTATTGTCGTGGTTGAAGTCTCCGATGCCCACGACTTTGTAGTCTGCGCCCGGATTGATGGAGGTGACCGATCCTGCCTGCACGTTGGTTCCGAGCAGGTACCAGATCATCAGATTTCCGGTGGTCTGGTTCTGAATCAAGATGTCAGGATGCGCATCAGCGTTGAAGTCGGCGACGCCCACGACCTGCCAGCCTGCCGGTAGGATGAGGTTCAAGGTGCTTCCACCAAGGACATTCAGACCGTTCATAAACCAGGTGGCCATCAGCCCAGAGGAGGAAATCTGGAACATCAGGTCGTTGTGTCCGTCTCCATCGAAGTCGAAGGGCAAGCTAGGAACGATGACAAGTTCGGCGGTTTTGGTGACGGTTCCGAGTTTGGCCGAGAGGACCACGCTGGTGTAGGCCGTGACGCTTCCCGTGGTGATGGGATACGTGACGGTTGTCGCTCCTGCCGGGACGGTGACGGTGGCAGGGACGCTCGCCACCGAGGGTTTAGGACTGGTCAGAGTGACGACCATTCCTCCGGTCGGAGCGGGAGCATCGAGAGTAAGCACACCGCTGGAGGGAACCAGAGAGTGGACGTTGGTGGGGTTGAGCGCCAGGCTCGTGAGCACAGGAGCCTGAACGGTGATCGTGCCGGTTGTGGTCGTCGCGCCGTAGATGGCAGTGATCGTGACGCCGGTATCAGCGCTGACCGGTGTCGTGCTGACGGTAAAGGTAGCCGATTTCGCCCCACCGGGAACGGAGACGGAGGCAGGAACGCTGACAGCAGCGTTGTTTTTGGTGAGGTTGACGACGGTGCCGCCCGCCGGAGCAACGGCACTGAGAGTGATGGTTCCGACCGAATTGGTGCCGCCTTTGACGCTGGAGGGTGCAAAGGTGAGGCCTGTCAGGTCAGGTGGGAGCACAGTCAGGGTGCCCGTGACGATTCCCCCGAGGGTTGCGCTCAGGGTTACCGTAGTATTGGCACTGACGGTGCTGGTCGTGATGGCAATGGGGGCTGACAGCGCGCCTGCCGCGATGGTGACACTGGCTGGCAGTTTCACGACGCTCGGATTGCTGCTGGAAAGGACCACGGTTTTACCGCCGACCGGAGCCGGACCATTGAGGGTGATGGTACCGGTAGAGCCCTGGCCACCACGCACACTCGACGGCGCGACGGTGAGCGAGAGCGCCGTGGGCGTCAGCACGGTCATGGTCGTGGACTGCGCGGTACCGAAGTAGGAGGCTGTAATCGCCACCGTCGTATCGGTCGCTACCGTGCCCGTGTTGATGGTAAAGTCCGCCGTGGTGCTGCCTCCCACGATGACCACAGTCCGAGGAACATTTGCCACGGAAGGTTTGCCGCTGGTGATATTGACCGTAATTCCACCGATCGGAGCGTAGTCACCGAGAGTGACCGTGCCGGTAACGCTCTGGCCACCAACGACGCTGTTCGGTACTACATAAATATCGGTGATCTTGTACTTAGACTGGCCAACCGTAATCGGGAAGGGAGCGGATTCAATGCCATTCGTGACGACCACGAGATCCGCCGGTCCCAACTCTACCCCGAGCGGGACGTCGAAGTTGGTGGAAACGATCGCAGATCCTGTCGCGATCCCCATGGTGCTATGATCGTGGGTCCGGAAATAGGTGACATGCCCGGACGCCTGACTGGTGATTCGTACGAGCGGATAGTTCGTTGCATTGGAGGAGTCATCACCGTAGGCGCCGTTCTGCGAGAGGCCATTTAACTGCGTCCCCGAAAGGGTGTAGGAACTACCGGGCTGTACGGAGGTAGGGCAGTCGGTGATTGTAGGACGCCAGGAGTCGAGAGGCCCCCCGGTGGGGGTATAGATCTCGGTATCTGTGGAGTTTTTGGTTACGTACACCTGTCCGGTCGGCAGCATCACCATATTCATGACATAGGTGGGGATATTAGGACCGTCGAAGAGGATGTCGGGCGCGGGGTTCAGATTGGTGCCATCGAACTCGAAGAACTTTGTTCCTGGATTAAAAACGCCGGGACTGGCTCCTACAAAGACGTTACCGTTGGGCAGCAGACATGCAGGTCCGTCGGCGACATCCAGGCCATTGGGGAAATCCGGTGCCGCCGTCCAGGAGTTGGTAGCGGTATGATAGACTGAGTTGTGCCCACTGGCGCCAAAGGCGACCACGGTGCCATCCGGTCGCAGTACCTGGGGACCCATCTCGTTAACAATGCCGCTCAGACCTGCGGAGAGGGCATTGATCGTACTGCCAGCGCCGGTCCAGGTGTCCGTAAGGGGATTGTAGATCTCCGAGAGGGTGCCATTCTGGCAGTCTATTGTCAGGAGATTGCCATTCTGCAGCAATGTCCAGCCCTCTTCTGCGTTGGGATCGGACTTGCCTTTGAAGGAGCGTGTTGTCCACGTCAGAGTAGCAGGATCCAGAAGGGCTGCATTGGAGCCAAACTGATTGGCCAGGAGAAACGTGCCGTCCGGTAAAACGGTGCAGGAGGCGTCCCCGATACTGGCCCATCCGGGGGGACCGGCGAGCGTAGTCCACGTATCCGCCACGGGATCGTAAATGGCGGCCATATTGGTATCCGATGGCGAGCCGAAGTTATACTCGCCTCCAAGGATCACCACACGTCCGTCGGCCAGGACCGCCGAGGCATAGTAGAGGGGACCATATCCGGCGGGCAGGGAGGCGATCTGTGACCAGGTGCCATTTACATAGCTTCCGAAGTTGTCGGGAGTCAGTTTCCACCAGTCGCCGGTTAAGAAGTCTTGCGAAATGACGGTGCCATCTGTCAACAGCAGCGACATCGCAGCACTGATGGGTGCAGTATTCGACTGCCAACCCTGCGCCCGGGCCAGGCCAGGGCATAAGAGTAACAGACAGAATGCAAAGCAGACCTGAGCGGCCTTGAAGCCCCGAAGCCAGGATTTGGCGGGGTTTCGATCATAAGAGCAGGGTATCACGGTCGATTGTCTCCTCCCAAAATAGCCGGATCCTGCTGCCTGATGACAACCTCTCCCCGGCAAAATCTATCCTCTCTGGAATTGTGAGTAGGAACGTCGTATCCGGAACATGGTGCAGGGGCGCTTACTGTTCCAGCAGGCGGAAGAAACAACCGTTTTAAAGGCAGGGGGTGTTTCCTCTCAAATCCGAAGCCTGACCGAGGCGAAAAATACACGGCAACGTAAACTTCCTGTATATTTAACCAATCAGGTAAACATTCCTCCATGATCCTATACAGTTTATCACATTTCGCGACGGACAGGCTATGCTGCCTCTGAATTCGCGATAGGATTTGCAAAATATTTTTTGCAGAAGCGTTTTGCCTGCCGGCAAGCCGGAACGTTTCAACATGTCGGCAGGCTTCGAAGAGGAATTCTGTGCGATTTGGGTGAACAGAGAGACACGGCTTGGCCGAGACACGCTAGATTCCGCCGGGTACTTTGCGTTGGATGAGAAACTTTATGCCCGCTAAACATCTTCAGGAAACGGAACGACTTAACGCCCTCCGACGCTATTCTATTCTCGACACACCCATTGAAAAGGAGTACGAAGAGATCGTGCGCCTTGCCGCCTATATCTGCGGCACACCGATTGCGGTCATCAACTTGATCGATCAGGATCGCCAATGGTTTAAATCGGAAATCGGCCTGGGCGTACGCGAAACTCCGCTCGACATCTCGATCTGCGCCCATGCCATTTTGCAGTCGGATCTCTTCGTCATTCCGGACACCCTCCAAGACACGCGATTCTCAGACAATCCCCTGGTTGTCGGAGAGCCGCATCTGCGGTTCTACGCAGGCGCACTCCTGGAGAGTTCGGACGGTCATCCGATCGGAACCCTCTGCGTGCTGGACCATACGCCTCGGGAACTGAACGATGCGCAGAAGCAGAGTCTGGCCGCGCTAAGTCGGCAGGTCATGAAGTTGATGGAGCTTCAAAAGTCGGCGCGGGAGGTGGAGCGTCTGAACGAGCGACTGCACCGGACTGTGACCGAATCGCACCACCGCATTAAAAACAGCCTGCAGGTCATCGCCGCCCTGATCGATATGCAGATCGTGGACGATAGCCGTCCTCTCTCTCCGGATGTTCTGCACCGCTTGAGCCACCATGTCCGCGCCATCAGCGCCATTCATGATCTGCTGACCGAACAGGCGAAAACGGACCAGACCGAGACGACGGTCTCGGCCGCCGCCGCGCTGGAGAAGCTCCTCCCTGTCCTCCGTGGGATGAGCGCCGGGCAGCGCCTGCACACTCGGCTGGAAGACATTGCATTGACGGTGCCGCATGCGCGGGCGCTCACCCTGCTCGTCAACGAACTTATCAGCAATGCGGTCAAACATGGGGGTCCGGGCGAAATCGAGATCGTGCTGAAAATTGCCGGAGACCGGGCACAATTGGAAGTACTAGACAGCGGCCAGGGATTTCCGGACGACTTCGATCCGACTAAATCAGCCAACACGGGACTGGAACTGATCGACCTTCTGAGCACCTATGACCTGCAAGGAGACCTCGCCTTCCTCAACCGGACCGACCGCAGTGGCGGACGCGTCGTCGTCACTTTTCCCCTCGGAACAGCGGCAGCAAGGCAATAAAGAGCAGGAGTTCATGCCGGGCCGCTTGTGGCTCTGGCGGCCGTCGTTGCAACGGGCGGGCGACTTATATTGCTACGGGTTTGTTACTGTACTGATCCGGCAGCCAGCCGTGCTTGACGCAATCGTGGAAGCTCCAGCCTCCGCCGCCTTCGGTTTTGTAGGTCCAGAAGAACCAGCCGCGGGTCGTTTCGTAGCTGATGAGCTGCGCACCACCGTAAGCGCGCACCGCTGTCTCCGCCTTAAAGCCGGTCGCGCCGCGCAGGGACTGCGGGTCGAGCGCACACGACCACTCTCCGACGATTCCCGGCAGTTGCTGCTGCATCTTGTCCAGTTGCCGCTTCCGCTCCAGACCGGCGATCTCGACATGAGCGAAGATGTCGTTCTTTCTATCGCCGTCCGTGTAGCACTGATAGAGGTGCGTATCGAGAAGGACGTTAGAGTATTCCGGCTCCTGCATAAACTTTTCCCACTCTTGCGGACGGAAGCCATCGTGGATGACCACAGCCGTGCGCTCCTTACCTATATGCTTGCGCACCCGCTGATAGCCCTCCTTATAGTAGCTCTTCAGGACCTCGATCGGCACATCCCAGCGCGGCTCGTTGAGCAGTTCAAAGCCAAGGAAATTGTCGAAGGCTTTACAGTGGGAGGCCAGATCATCCACGACGCGCAGGGTGTGAGCGATATTCTCCGGGCTGCTGTGCCAGCCCAGCGCACCGGATCGACCGCTATGATCCCACCCGTTCTGGCTGCCCGGCGCGCCGTGCAAGTCCAGCAGCACGCCGATCCCGTGCGCTTTCGCCGTGCGGAACGCCCAGTCCAGGGACTCCACGGCAGGAATGAACGGCGGATTCTCTTCCAGCACCCAGTAGCCGACGGGCAGACGCACGGCATTGAGGCCTCGGGCAGCCATCCATTTGAAATCGTCCTCCGTAATCCAGGTCTCTCGATGCTGCTTCAGCCGCGCAGTCGCCTTCTCTTTGCCTAATGTCTGGCAGAGCGAGTACTCGTCCTCCGCAGAGGTCCCGGCAAACACGGCGGGCGTGATCCATTTCTCCAGCACCAGCCAACTCCCCAGATTGACCCCTCTCCAGGTATCGTCCGTTTTCGCGCCTTGCGCAACGGCGGGCGTTGCAGCATTTTGGGCCAAAGCCGACGACGTGCCGGAGAGTGAGACCGCTCCCGTGAGGAGAGAGCGCTGCACAAAATCGCGTCTATTCATATAAGGGTTGCCGCCTTTTCCTTCTATTGCCCTCTCGCTCAGGGGCTGTGGTACACAAACCGTTGTACGCAAATAGGGATGCCTTCGTCTCACCCACAAAAGGCAGTAAGACGAAGGCAAGGAGGCCGTTTCAGACGGCGCTTATTGGCCGCTTCCGAGGGGTCTGCCTGGCATGGATCCGGCGGGGGCCGAGGGATAGTAGGGTTGCCCAGTCGCCGTTTTTGCCGTACTGGTATCGGCCGGTTGTCCTGGGTGAGTAGTCAACGCGGGATCCTGTCCGCTGGCGCCGGGTGCGCCGGGAGAGGGCGAATAGGGCGCAGGTTTCAGGGCTTGATATCCGAACACTACAAGCAGAGCAACCACGACCAAGGCTATGCCAGCCATGGCTATTGGATTGATCTCTTTTTTCATAGCGGGTACTCTTTCTTACCGTCTCCTACGGCTGTGGATTGGGATCGCCAACGCTTCCACCCGGACAGGTGGCATCGATGCCGTCGTGAACGGGAATGATATCGTGCCAGTTGCCGGTGAAGCGGATCGCCGAGTTGGCAGCCACATGCGGCCAACACCGGTAGCCCGGCTGAATGGCATACTTCTGCTTCTTCGGATCGCCGAAAGTGGAGCTTTTGGCATGACCGTCCACATACATAAGATTGGACCGACCGGAGTGGCGGTAGGCCCACTCATTGCTGCCATCGCTGACAGAGCACCAGTTCCAGGCGCCTCCGACGCCATTGCAGTTGTCGCGCTCGAACAACTGGATCGTGATCGCGGGGAAGCCGATCTGTGCCAGGGGAACCGCGAATACGGTTCCGTTGCCGTTGTTCTTACCATCCCACCAGAGCCAGCCTAGTTGGGACGGCACGGTGTAGGAGCGCACCAGAGTACCGGAGACGATCTTTCCCCCCTTGATATCTACCGATGGTGAGTAGGCATCACTGGAACACTGCGTAATGGCGGTACTTTTCAGATAGGGCTGTACGAGACGGTCCCAGGTAGAGGCCAGAGGACCGGGCGTGCCGTTAAACGGTGGGCAAAGGTTTTCGTCATAATCTTGCGTGTACATCATCATGCCGGTACCGATCTGCTTGAGATTGGAAAGGCAGGAGACGGCGCGCGCTTTTTCCCGCGCCTGCGCGAAAACGGGAAAGAGAATGGCAGCGAGGATCGCGATGATCGCAATCACGACGAGCAGTTCAATCAGTGTAAACGCGTTTTTGGGACGGAGCATCGTACTCTCTCCTTTGTGAGATATGAGGCCCTGGTCGCACCAATTACATGCGGCTTATGAAATGAGAAGGGCCTTATTGTACAGTTCCCTCAGAAATCGTCTTTTTCTGGAAAGACGGTGGTTGCAGCAGAAACCTGAAGTTTCTGGAAGTCCTGCGATGGTGCCTTCCCCTCCTTTCTGGATGCTTGCAGTGGATTCAAATGATGATTAGAGATGCATCATACTATTCACAGCTAGCAATTCTTTTTCCTCTTTGTTCTAAATTAATTTTTTTTATGCAGGCGATCACATTGATCTCGACCTGTTCTCCCGTCAAGGCGCTGGCGCCGAAGGGAGGACCACGGCGGAATCCAGGTCGTGGAGCAAGGCCGCGTCGTTGGAAAAGAGTCGTGCGGCCAGAGTGCCGGGCAGCTCTCCCTGCAGGCGGTCCGCGGCAACCTGGATCAGAAAATGGTTCCAGCCTTTCTTGAGCGGGAGACCTTCAAAAGAGACGAGCGTGCGGTAGTCCGCAGGAGTGCTTTGTGCGGGCGCGATCTCTTTCCCGTTCAGCAGCAGGCGGCATCCGCCCGAGGCATAACAGCGCAGCCCCAGTCGCGCCGCATCCGGGCCGGCCCCCAGCAGATCGTCCAGAGCCCGCGGACTCTGAATCCAGAAACTGAAGTAGACCGCGTACGCTCTCTCGGGACCTCCCTGGTGCAGTTCGGGGAACTGGAAACGATCCTTACTCGGACTGGATACGGGCTGCCAGGTGAGCCCGCTGGCGCTCATGCCTGCGGTTGGGGCGAGAGCGCCCGCACCGAGAAAGTTGTGTGCCAGCGCCGCTTCCGGCGTCGCGGCCCCGAAGCGTCCGATGCTCAAGGCATGCGTGAGGACATCGCCTTCGAATGCGGGATCGAAGGATCTCGAAGAGGTCGCGCCCAGTTTCACGTCCATATTCCGGAGCAGTTTACGCCAAAAATCTACCTGAGAGGGCGCGGTTGCGATGGTGCGCAGAGTGGTGACAGCCAGTCGGCCGCGCCCCTGCTCCTGCACGACCAGCGCCGCGCCTGCCGGTTTCTGCAACTGCTCAAAGAGCATGAGAGCGCCCGTCTTAACGGCCTCGCCCGCCTCGAAGAGAGACCAATCGCTGTTGGATGCCTCCAGCAGAGTGCGCCCCTGCGCGACAAAGGGGCCGGTAAGGCCACGCTGCAAGATCTTGTTCTCGACCGAATCTTCCGCAAAATAGAGATCCGATAGCCCCAACGACTCCGTCCAGCGATCCGGCTTTTTCAGGTCCAGAAGGGTCGCCTGTCGCGCGGTCAATAGGATCGGCGCGGGCAGCAGAGCGTTCACCGCCAACAGCGTCTCCTTACCTCCACCGAGCGCAATAAGCGCCGTGCCGCCCTGCCCGACCACCGCCTCGATCTGCCGTTTGACCGGGGCGATGTCGGTGCTGCTAAGGGAGTCGCCGTCGATGAGCAGCAGCCGGGATGCAGGGGATGCAGCCTCGTCCTGCAAGGGGACTCCGCAGCGCTGCAAAAAATGAAAGAGGGCGCCGTCGCGTGCGCCATAGAAGGCGACGCTCGTTAACGTGGGGACGGGAGGAGCAGGCCGAACGGCGCGAGCAGGTTTGTGATCCCAGGGCGATGGGGCGGGACCGGCAGGCGCAAGAGCGGCCTTCATGGCGTCGAAAAGGGGCAGCGGACGGTAGAGCGGCAGAGCCGGATCCCAACCGGGATTCAATGTGGCGACATAGGGCGGAATGCGTTCTACCTGCCAGCCGGGCTTGCCTTCTCGGTAGGGTGCAGTAAAGACGATACCATCCTCAGCGGTCGGCAGGCGGGTGAGGTCGTGATAGCCATAGGGCAGCGGTTCCAGCCCGAACCAGACCATCTCACTGGCAGAGAAGAACGCGAGTTTGGGGCGCGCCATCTGGACGATATTCTGGTAGAGATCGATCGCCAGCGCCTCGTTACGGCCCGTATAGCTCTCGAACGCGCGGTCGCCGTTGAACGGCGCCAGCAGAGGGGGCAAGGCGTAGTAGGTACCGCCGGACTCGCCGACCATACGCGGTTTGTCGATCTCCGGAATCGCCTCTAAATGCAGACCGTGGCCGAGATGCCGGGACCAGACAGGCAGAACGCCGCGCAGATCCTCGTCCCCGTCGCAGGAGATCCAGGGGCGAGTCGGATCGAGTTTCCGGGCGCGGAGGGCCAGTTCGCCAAGCTGCGCGTACCACTGGTCTGTCTCCGCCTTCGGGACCTTGTTGTACTGGAAGATGGCGAACAGTTCGTTGCCCATGCTCCAGCCGAAGACGCTGGGATGGTTGCGGTCTCGCAGCACCAGCGCGTCGTAGTGCGCGGCAAAGCGTTCCCAGGCGACAGGTTCAGCGAAGTTGAGCGTCAGGGAGCTGCCGAACAAGGCGGTCTCATCCAGCGCCATCACACCCATCTCGTCCGCCAGATCCAGATAGAACCCGGGCATCGGTTGGGCATGGAGGCGGACGGCGTTGCCCCCAAAATCTTTCACCATGCGGTACCAGGCCCACGGATAGCGGCGGGACATCACAAATGCGCCGAAAGGGTGTACCAGATCGCCCATGAGCGAGATCGGATGGCCGTTCAGGAGCAGATCGTGCCCACGCAGCGCCAACTGCCTCCAGCCAAAACGCGTGTAGCGCAGATCGATAGGTTTGCCCGCCTCCTCTACCGCAACCACCAGACCGTTCAAGTGGGGAGCAGCAGGCGACCAGAGCTTAAGCCGCCCTTTCACCGGCACGCTCAGGGTGACATGGACCGTCTGCCCCGCCAGCAGCATCACGGACTGCGCGGGCAGATTCAGCACCACCGGCGCGAGTTTCCAGCGCGGCTCGGGTGCTTCCACAACCGTGGCTCCGGCCAGATTGACCCAAGGCGCGACCGTCGCGGAGACGCTCACACGTTTCGACTGCGCGGTCGTATTGGAGAGCGCAACATCGACCTCCAATCGGTCCTGATCGACCTGGGGTTTGACAAAGGTGTCGGCGACGTGGACCACAGGAAGCGCGAGCAGAAAGACATCCTGCCAGATGCCACCGAGCGCATCGGAGTTCGAACCGAGTGCGTAGGGTGCGCGGGCATGCGGATAGCGCGGATCGGTCTTGTCGAAGAGATGCCGCCGCCGCACGCCGACCAGCAACTCGTTGTCCTGCCCCGGCTTCACTAACGCGGTGATATCGAAGGCAAAGGGCGTATAGGAGTCGAAGTGCGACCCCACAGCTTTTCCATTGAGCAGCACCTGGCACTCTCCGGCGACGGCCTCGAAGTGCAGCAGCAGTCGTCGTCCGCTCCAACCGATGGGCATACGGAAGGTCCGGCGCAGCCAGCCCATCTCGACGCCGTCCCATGCGACCGGATAGCTGGGAAAGGCGACCGACCCTGGCCAATAGGGATGCGCGCTCCCCGCTCCGACCTCCCGCCCCCCACCCCATGCATTGACGTTCCAGGGCGAGGGGATCTTGATCGGTGTCTTCTCCCAGCGGTCGGGGAGCGGCGGCGGCAATATCGGCGCTACCCCCCGATCCCTCACATAGTCGGCGGAAACCGACATCGGCTGAAACTGCCAGCGTCCGTTCAGACAGAGCTCCGCTCGGAACGGCTTCTCGACCGCCGCAACCAGTCCTTCCTGCGGCGCAAACTCGCGATCGTTAGAGATGGAGGCTTGCGCGCGCAACGCCCCGCTCCCCGCCATCCCTACTACGCTAAGCCAGCCTAGCCGCCCGAGGAGAGCCTGAACCTTCGTCCTGAATTTCATCGCACATCCTTTTTCCACAGAGAGATCAACGGCCGCCGGTGGTCACGATCTCGGGTTCCAGTCGGATCTGGCTGCCTGCAGGAGCGCCATTTGCTGGCGTGGCCGCGAACTTCTGCTGGAGTATCGTGACACTACGACGGCCGATCTCCGGCAGCGGCTGAAGGACTCGGGTCAATCGCACCGTCGAAGGGAGCGAGAGAAAAGGATCGTCGAAACAGGCCAGAGCGAAGTAATCGTGGGCGATATTTGCCTCTTCGAGCGCCTGCCAGACGCCTACCAGGATCGGGGCGTCTGCCGTCAAGAAGCCGAGAGGACCGACAAGGCCCGTCTTCAGCCACTCGCGGAGCAGGCGATAAGCCCGCGTGGTCTCCGGGTCTGTACGCGCCGAGGAGGTGTCGATGGTGAGCACGCTCGGCGCCAGGCCACTCTCCGCTAACGCCCTCTGATACCCGGCGTGCCGATCCCGAAGGGTCGTGTCTAGAATGGGACTGGTGATATAGATCAGGGTGCGACACCCCTGCGCGATCAAATTTAGGGTGGCCCGATAAGCGCCCAGCACATTGTCGGTGACAACGTAGTCCAGGTCCAACCCTTCCACATACCGATCCACCATTACCAGCGGCACACGCTCCTTTTCCAGTAGTCGCACACAGTCCAGGTTCTCGTCTACCCCGATATAGTTCAAGATCACCCCCTCTACTTTGCGTTCCAGTAAACTCGCGATGTTTTCTCGCTCTACCTGGGGTTCATGGTTGTCGAGGTAGAGCAGCAGGCTCATCCCCAACCGGCGCGCTTCCGTCTCGATGGCCTGCATCAGACGCGGCATGACATCCGTTCCCGCGCTATAGGGACTGGCCTCATGAAAAAAGAGATAGGGCATTACAACCGCGATGGTGGGGCGGTAGAGAGGACGCTCGGCGACATAGGTGCCTTTGCCCTGCTGACGATAGAGCAGGCCCTCATGGACCAGCGAGGCGATGGCCTCCCGAATAGGCCCGCGGCTGACATGATAGCGGGCGATCATGTCTGGCTCCGAGGGGATCTGCTCTCCTGGCTTCAACGTGCCCTGAAGGATACTCTCCCGAATCATCTCCTTGAGACGATCACTTTTCGAAGCCGAATCAAAGACAAGATCCTTCATCCATCCCCCTCCCCTCCGCAATACCTACAAAAAACTCGTAGGACATCAGTTGTCCTACAACTAGCAATGATACCCTACTTGAGCAGAAATATCTCGGGAATTCCACCACCCGCTTCGCTAGAGACACAAAGGCACAGAGAAATACAGGGGAGATTGAGGGAAGAGAGGGAGAGAGTTTCCACAGTAGTTCTCTTCCTTCGCTCCTTTTTTACCTCTGTACTTCCTCCGTGTCTCTAGCAAAGCGGGTGGTGGAAATTGTATTGGAATCAAAGCCGGGCAATGTGGTACGATAATAGGTGGCAAGCTGGATTTGACGACGAGAAGAAGGAGTTAAAGAATGGGGAGCATTACGGTTGGTCAGGAGAATTCGACCTCGATAGATCTCTATTATGAGGATCATGGCGCGGGCAATCCGGTCGTGCTGATTCACGGGTATCCCTTGAGCGGCGCTTCCTGGGAGAAGCAGGCAGCCGCGTTGCTGGCAGCAGGTTATCGGGTGATAACGTACGATCGGCGCGGTTTCGGGCAGTCCAGCAAACCGACGGCCGGCTATGACTACGATACCTTCGCCGCCGACCTGAACACTCTTATGACACAACTCGACTTGTGGGATGTAACCTTGGCGGGCTTCTCGATGGGCGGAGGTGAAGTTGCGCGCTATCTGGGCAAATATGGCTCGGCGAGGGTGAGCAAGGCGGTCTTTATCGGGGCGGTGCCGCCGTTTCTGCTCCAGGCGGACGACAATCCGGAGGGAGTGCCCGGCAGCGTCTTCGAGGGCATCACGGCAGCGTCCGTCGCGGACCGTCCCGCTTTCCTGAAGGCTTTCTTTCAGAACTTCTACAACGCGGATCTGCTGCTGGGCACGCGTATCAGCGAAGCGGCGATTCAGGCCGACTGGAACGTCGCGGTCTCTGCCTCCCCCACAGCCATTCGCGAATGCATCGGCACGTGGGGCACCGACTTCCGGGCGGATCTTGCCAAAATCGACATCCCCACCCTGGTGATTCATGGAGACGCCGACCGTACCGTTCCCCTGGCGATCTCCGGCCAACGCACTCACGAGGCCATCAGAGGCAGCCATCTGGTCGTCATTGCAGGAGGACCCCATGGGGTCCTCAGCACCCACCCCGACGAGGTAAAGAAGGCTCTACTGGACTTCCTAAAATAGCGCGGTCTATTCGAGGCGAATCAGGCCGCGCTTTAGGGCGGTCATGACGGCTCCGGTGCGGTCTTGGGCCTTCAATTTGACCAGGATATGGTTCACGTGCGCCTTGACGGTGCCTTCCGTAATGCGGAGTCGCTCCGCGATCTGGTTATTGTTGAGGGCCGCCGCCATACCGTCCAGAACGTCTTTCTCGCGGGGGGTCAACTCCTGCTGGCGCATGCGTTCGGTCAGTTTGGCGGCAATCGCGGGAGCGATGGCGACTTTGCCTGTCGCAACGGTGGCGATCGTCTCCAGCAGTTCGGCGCTGGTGCTCTCTTTTAATACGTAGGCTTTGGCGCCCGCCGCAAGCGCCCGATAGATGTCCTCTGCGGCATTGGAGAGGGCCAGCATGATGACGTTGGCGGCAGGGAACTCTCGGCACAGGGTTTCGGTCGCCGTGATGCCATCGATGTCCGGCATCCTCACATCAATGAGGACAATGTCGGGCAGATATTGACGATAGTAGGCGATCGTCTCCCGGCCGCCGCCAGCCTGGGCGACCACCCGAATATTTTTATGGTTCGAAAGGACGGCGGCCAACCCCTCCCGAACGAGGGGATGATCGTCGGCGATCAACACCCGGATAGCCGACGTCTTGGTCATCGTTTCCTTTGGCAATTCCACTTTGGACGGGACTTCTCGCTGGCTTGTAATAGTGTGCGGTAACAACGTCTGTCTTCCTCCGACAAATGCCCTGATGTTTTCTGCCTTCTCTTTCTCGACAAGGGAGACGAACTCCTGCCCTGAATAGACGCAAATTGCAGGAGGTCACACCCGGCAGCCGAACAATGGCATTTGTACTCGCGTCTGTCCCCGCGTTCCAGGCTTGAAAACTTTTTCAATAATAATCCCACCGCCCTTCCGTTTTTACTCATCAGCACGGAGGGAGATAAGAGACAGATGCTTCGCATTCGGTGTAAAGCCAGCCAAGGCATGAAAACGCTAGATTATCGAGAAAGGGCGCAGGAAGAGTATGGCCATACCGGAAGATGAAATTGACACCGCCTATCGAGAAATGCCTGAGTTTGTCAAACGGGGACTGATCCGGGTAAATGGCGGGCAAATGTACTTAAAGGCGCCTTACAGGGTTCTATGGATGAGATCCGATCACAAAGACTGGTCGATCCTGACGAGCATAGAGTATGCCGACTGGGAGAAGGGTTTCGCGGTCGTGAAAGCTACGATTCTGGATGGCGAGGGCCGTATTCTGGCGACGGCGCATAGCGAGGAGAGCCGTGGTAAACTTCCATACCTCCGAAAGGCCGAAACGGGAGCCGTTGCGCGAGCGCTAGCGCTATGCGGCTATGGAACTCAATTTGGAGAGTTGGATGACGACGAGAGGACGGACGGCCTACCTGGAGATTCGGCGGGCAGCGCGGGCCGAGGCCCGAACGCCATTGGAGGAGGCGTGGGGGCGCAGTGGAACGGGCCGGGAGCCTGTCCATCGTGCCGTGCGCCTGCCGGCAAAAAGCATGCCTCCGGCTGTAAACTCTAGGAATAAGCGGCGGGAACACAGCCGTGGGCAAGCCAACAGACGCAGGCAGCGGACCAGCCTCCGCTTCGAGGGGATGGGAACTAGTTTACTTATTCTTTCGGCGGCTCTGACGGCGCCGGATACGCCTCGTATCTCACTCCGGGCTCGGGTTGGCAGGGCAGCTCATTGTGCCAGTGTGATCGAACCCAACTCCACGGTATAAAGCCGTCCATTGGTTCTGCCCCACACAGAGGACAGCGAATAAATTCAAAGGCGATATGCCCTTCCGAGTTAAATCCTTCCTTACACGCACTGCACCAGGTAAACAATCTCGTTCGCTGCTCGCAACCAGGGTGGTCGACGGCGCGAATCATTTGGTCCTGCAAGATCCGATCCTCCTTATAGGATGATGTTGAGATACTTGGTTGATTCAGACACACGGTACGCCTCACTCCCATTATACCGTGTGTGGAGGCAAAACCCCTGCCTCTTGAGCCAGCAAATCCATAAGTGGCTCCTCCTCACGAAGTTGTCTCAAAAATGTTGTGTCTTTAAGGGCTCGCAAGAAGGATTATAAGCGAACAACGCGGAATTGCGGGAAGTGAGACGCAATTCTTGGGGCGCAATCCCAAGGACGTATGCAAGCGACGAAATGCCGGGACGGCAGGACGACGCCCTCTGCACGCAGAGGTAAGCAACTGGCCATGGTGGGCCTTTCCTGGAAAGGATCGGACATGTCTCCCCTCAAAATGGTCATCGCTGACGATCACCCTGCCGTGCGCAAAAGCCTGCGCCTGTTAGTGGAATGTGAACTCGATATCGCCGTGGTTGCAGAGACCGCTGATGGCCCCGAGACAATCCGTGCAGTCCAGGCGCTGCAACCCGACCTGTTACTGTTAGACATCAAGATGCCGCAGATGAGTGGGCTGGAAGTCCTGCAGTATCTGCGCAACGAAAAGCACCCGATGGGGATCATTATTCTTTCCAACCATAGCGATCAGCTCTATGTGGCGGCAGCATTACGGCTTGGGGCGGATGCGTTCGTCACAAAATCGGTGGGGTTAGAGGCGCTTATCGAGGCGATACAGATCGTTCGACAGCGCGTTCCAGAAGACCGAAGGGAACGGATGGCACATGTGCCGGGGCCAAACAGTCTGCGAGGAGGGCCCCGGCAGGCAGAGACCTGGGCAAACAGGGACCCGACTCAACTTGAGTGGTCCGAGGCCAGTTAAAAAGCCTTTTGACGTGACTTCCGAGGCGGCGAGCAGACAATATGCCCGCCGCCTTTCCCTTATTCTCTGTCTTATAATCAGAAGTCAACTTCTGAATAGATACATGAAACGCCCGCGTAGTTTCACCCGTCTTAACAAAAAAAGAGGGCGGAAGGAACATACGATGCGAGCAAGAGGAGTGGCAGTCATTTTCGGCATGGCGTTCATGCTGGCAAACGGGGCGACGCTGGCACAGAGCGGAGGGCAAGGCGCCTCCGTTACCGCTCCCCGACCTGCACCGAAGCCGGCGCTTTTTCCCACTCTTTTCCCCCATCCTACCAATAATAACGGCTATGAAGAGTGGGTGCAAGCCACAGACCTGATCCGAAACAACGCGAATGTGACGGCCCTGAACGAAGACCCCCAGCCGACTCTCGCGTTCAAACGGCGTGTCCTTGCCGATCCGGAGGTGGCGCAGGCCCTGGCGCTCCTGCGAGCTGGCATAAATAAACCGGTCTATTCGCCTCGAACGAATTTAAACGAAAACACGCCGCTGCCCGAGTTGGCTCCGATGCGAAATCTTGCCCGTCTGCTCCGAACCCAAATGTACGTAGCATTCGCCGATGGACGTGTGGATGCTGCCATCGACTGCCTACGGGTCGGACTTGCCTTCGGCTATCGTATTCAGACCGATAGTCTGATCGCTGGTCTGTTCGGTGTGGCGATCAACAGCATTGTACTGAAAGAGTTCTCACAGCACATCGACCAACTCTCCGCGTACCAGTGCGATGACGTGAGGCGGGTTGTGGAGGATTTTCTCAGCGCGGAGAGTCCGATCGGGCATCTTCTGGCTCTGGAAAAAAGCTATGCGCTGAAAATACTGGAAGCAAGGCGTTCGGATCCCGAAGGGCTCATGGCTCTTTTGAAGCCCGGAGGCGGGGAGGACACGCAGGACGAAGACCCCGATGTGGCGGCGGTACGCAATCATCTGAGGAGCCATCCTTCCGACGTAAACGCGCTCCTGCAAGACGCGCAGAGTCGCGTGAGCGCCTATTACGATCAGACCCTGCTCAACTTGCGCCTGCCTGTCGCGCAGCGCAAGCCCCTTGCGCTCGACAAAACCGTTTCCCCTGGCAGCGCCTTGTTTAGAGCGATTTCAGTCGATCCTCAGGCTGTCTTAGACAAATATACGCGGGACCAGACCCAGTTGCGCATCCTCGGTGTGCATGCCCTGATCCATCGTTACCGTTGGGATCATAACACCCTGCCGAACGGCCTCGCGGAGTTGCACGCCCCCAATTTGGTAAAGGATTCGTTCACAGAGAGCGCCGTCGTCTATACACGGGACGGAGAACACTACATCCTCACGCCTCAACAACTCCTCTGACGCCCTGCATGAGACGCGCCGCGATTTCTACAAAATAAAGAGCAACATCTTTACGCTTCTGCTCTGCGTTTATGCTCTCTCCCTTATATCACTTGTGGTAGATCGCCGAATCCTGTCCTCGGCCATAAGAATGCTCGGGCGCCGTGAGCATCGGTACCAGAATAAGCAGGAACGTGGCGATGATAACGGTGATTACCAGAAAGCGTGCATTCGGATGCCATGTCCACGGAGCGTGTGCGCAAGAAGGGCATCGTTCTAGATCGACATGGACAATGCGCTGGCATTTGGGGCAGGCCTTCTGGTGGGCGGGCAGCTTAATTCCCTTCGGGTTCCGGATAAGGATCTTTTTGAAAGGATCGAAAAGCGACATCAGTACATCTCCTTACGATTTCCCTGGGTGAGAGGAGTAGGATCAGGGAAAAGGGGGCAGGCATTACCGCCATATAGCTATTATGACACTCTTTTCAAGGATACTGCCCATCGCACAGTCTGCGGGTGTATTCCCTTACCGGCATGCTCACTGGGCAGGTGCATCCTGTGTGACCGGAACACGATAGGCCGTATCGCGGCTGGTGATCAGTGGGAACAGGATAAACAGAAAGAGGCAAATGAGGAGCGTAATGATAAAGAGACGTGAGTTCGGGTGCCACATCCACGGGGCGCTTTTACAGAAGGAGCAGCGCTGCAACTCGCGGGGGACCATATTGCCGCACCGACGGCAGAGCTTCTGGTCGGGACGGTTCTTAAGCTCTTCTTCTTCGGGCGAGAGATCTTTTTTGGAATAGAGTTTTGTAAGGGGCATCTCGACGGCTCTTTGCTGTTTTCCACTCTGCCCGGAAGGGTAGAGTATCGCGACGGTAACATGGTGTCGGAGCTATGGCAGCACTATTATACCAGGTTACAAAATGCAACGCAATCGAGACATGCAAAGGAGCCGCAGAAAATACTCTGCGGCTCACGATCGCGTCGATTGCGAGGATTGATCTAGCCCTACAAGGAAACCAGGCCCTTACGGATCGCAAATTTCACCAATCCGGTTTGATTACGTAAGCGCAGTTTTTCCAGTATATGGGTCCGGTGCAGTTCGGCTGTTCGTCGGCTGATAGAGAGTTTTTGGGCGATATCTTCGTTCGTGTGCCCTTCAGCAGAGAGTTGTAACACCTCTCGCTCTCGAGCCGTCACCGTATCGTAAGGGTCCGAAGCAGGCTGCAGCGCTTCCTGCGAGAGAGCGGCAGGCAAAACGGCGGCGAGCGCCGGGGAGAGATAACGCGTACCGTTCATGGTGTTGCGTATCGCGGTGACCAGATCCTCCGTGCTAGAATCTTTCAGCACATAGCCGACAGCTCCATGGCGCAACGCTTCCAAAACGTAGGCAGGGCTGGCGTGCATGGAAAGAACGATGATGCGAACCTGCGGAAAGCGTTTGTGGACTTGGCGTGTCACTTCCAGCCCATTGAGACCAGGCATCATCAAATCGAGTATCAGCACATCCGGAGAGAGTTGGCACACGCGATCTGCGACTTGTAACCCTTCCGACACTTCGCCCACCACCTGCATTTCCGGTTCGGACATCAGTAAAGCGCGCAACCCCTGGAGGACAATGAGATGATCGTCCGCCAACACGACTCGCGTTCGCTTCAAATTGAGACTCCTTTCTCTGCCGGGTGAACGCCTGATAAGATTTCGATGAACTCGCACACGGATCGAAAAACGTGGACCTATCACCAGTCTTCGTCTTTCGGCCCAGCTACAATTCTCGTTTCCAGCTACAGATCACATTATAACACAGTGATATTACATTGGGATTACAAAATCATGACGATTCGGTTAATCGCTATAAAGAGCAGGCAGAGAACACAGAGACAACGCGAGATACAGGGTGAAACCGTGCATCTCGCGTCATAGAATGGGGTCGTAGGATGGACTCGCGGGTGTTTGAAGAGAATGAGAGGGCCGGTTACGCCTTGCGACGCCGCCGAAGTGTACAGACTCCCGCGATTCCGAGCCCAGCCACCAGAGCAATCGTGCTTGGTTCCGGAGTGGATGCCGCCACCCGGAATTTGTTCGGTCCCTCTGTCAGAGCATGGGTAGTCCAGGTAGCTCCTGTATCCGCAGAGGTCGCGAATGCGTTCGCGGCCGGAATAACGCCGACCCCTGTATAGGAGGTGGAGGTAGTAAAGCCCCAGTCCGCACTGGTGAGAGTACGCGCAACGACCCAATAGACCTTATTGGGCTGCAGGATGAGGGTGCCAACAGGCGTAAACGTGATATCGGCAAGCGCCGTAGAAAGCGGATTGGAGGTGCCCAGTGTTATAAGGCTGCTGCCTGGCTTATTGCTGCCCGTGTTACTGTAGATGTCTACGGTAACGACTCCGCTGGATACGCTGCTCAGGTTCAGAGTGGCTGAGGTGAGCACGTAGGCATGGTTGTCCGTTTGAAAAGCATCGGCCTGCCAGATAGAAGCGTCTATTCGGTCCGTACCTGCCGAAACAGCCGTAAGATTGTTGACGATATAGATCTGTGCCTGAGCCGGTAAGGTCGCCACACAGAACCAGAGAGCGAGGAGGGCAAAAGTAAATTTGCCGAAGCGGACAAGAAACACGGTGTATCTCCTTACAAAGTACGATAGCAGCGACAAACGGGTGTCTCGTTGTCAAGTTAGAAATAGCGTTCGCGACCGTACAGCACCAACCTTTGACACCATCTAAACTCAGCGTGCACCGGGATATAAGTTCAACAGACAATCACCTTTTTCCTCCCGACTCCTCTCTAACTTGACAAATCGCAAAAAAGAAGTTATTCTGATAGAAAGGTTTACATCATGTAAACCTGGTTTCCATACTGGGATAGAGGAGTGTCTCCGTGGCGCGCACACTTAAACCGCAATTGGTGGCGATGGGCAAGCGTATGCAGGTCCGCCGTGAAGAGCTGCAATGGTCGCAGCAAGAGGTGATTCAGAAGCTAGAACAGGCCGGGATCGAGATGACACGGGCGGCCTATTCCCATTGGGAAACAGGCAGGGCAGACATCCCGTCGTCTGCGCTGGCAAAGATCGCAACCATCCTCACTATTCCGGCCAACTATCTGCTCGGGCAGACAAGTGAAGAGGAGTGGATGGATGAGCAGGCGATGATATTTTTCAACGGAACCTCACCGCAATTGAAACAGACTGCGGTCGCGACATTAAAAGCGCTCTTCGAAGCTTCGGATCGGGAACGGACGACGCACGGGCGCAAGGCGCTTGACACAGACGTATAGGAGCGGTACCTTGGAGACTCGACATGAAGTGGCGGCGCGGCTCCTGGATGTGATCATCGAACGTGCAGGAGGCAGGATGCCGGAGACGGTGTTGGAGTGGCGCACGTTAGCGCGTCGGCTGGGCGTAGAAAAGATCAAGATGGTCTCCCCTACCGTTCTGTCGTCTCCCCTGCTGCGTGACGGCATTATGTGGCTGCCGCGCGTACGACACAGATACTGCTTGATGATGCGCTATCTGGCGCACGAAACTGCCGAAGCGGGCCAGGAGTGGGAGGGAGAGCCCCCTCTGGTCTATCCTCCCACCGGAGGGACAAACGACCGGCACCGCATCGCCGTCCTCATCGAAAACCTTGCGGTGGCCAGCGCGAAAGCGCGCTGAAGTCGGCTCCTGAAGGCATCCCAGCAGAGGTTCTCCTTTTTGAATAAATTCGGACTTGACAATTTTATCTGCTTTCCTTTATAATGGTCGGAGTAAGGGCGGATACGCCGTCGATGTCGGACGTCGCGTTGCCCAAGCTGTATTGTTGCAGCACTCCCCGACAGAGTTGTCTACGCAGGTTCTTTCCTCGCAGGATTCATCGTCGCGTCCTCTATTTCGCACTTTTAATGTCAGGCCACTGTCAAGGAGACGTCCCGTATGAACACCGGAAAGCGTGGTTTCACGCTCATCGAACTGCTCGTCGTCATTGCTATCATCGCCATTCTGGCGGCTATCCTCTTCCCCGTTTTCGCGCAAGCCCGTGAGAAGGCGCGTCAGACCTCCTGCTTGAGCAACGGCAAACAGATCGGTCTTGGTCTCGCCATGTACGTTCAGGACTATGACGAAACGATGCCGACAGGGCTGCCGCGCACCGCCAGCATCAACGGTGGAGTCGCTTCCTCGAACTACTGGTCCCGTGAACCGTACGATTCGCAGATCGCCCCCTATCTCAAAAATGATGGGATTTTCAACTGCCCTAGCGCGGCCCTCGCCCTCACGACCCCGGTTCCGAACGGCAATCCTCCCATGTGGGACGGCAGTTACATCAAGAACCCGAAGCCCCGTGCCTGGGAGTATGTCGGATCGATCCGAACGGCGCCCCTGATGCCAACACCGGCATGAGCAACAGTTACGATCTAAGTGACCCGCCCGTCGGCCACTCTCTGGCATCGATCGATCAGGTTACCGATACGATCTCCCTGACGGAAAACTGGACCACCGGCTCCGCCAACTACATAGGCAGCCCCTGGGGATCCACGTTCATCGACTGCGACTACAACGGCTTCCCTGGCCGCAATGTCCCCGCAAAATCCCCTGCCGACCAGATGCTGTCGACTTGCGGCGGGAAGACGCCAAGCCTGGGGCACATGGGATTCTTTAATGTGATCTATGCCGACGGTCATGTCAAGAACGCAAACTGGTCCCAGATCCGCACCAACGACTTCTTCAAGTTTAAACTCCAGAAGCCGACGGTGGTCTCCAGCCCGTAGCCGTATCGTTCCCGATTGTCTGCGTTCGGAATCCGGACGCAGGCGCCTGCCCAAGACATTCGCCCCGTAGAAAAGACGGTTTTTTTACGGGGCGAACGTTCGACAACAAACACTCGGGTATGATCGGTTCAGCGCAGGACAGCTTCCCAGATCACTTCGCGGATTCCATTGCACCCCCGGAGCGAGTGGGCGATGACTTCCTTCTCATGTTCCAGGCTGATATCCGGGTGCGATTGCAGGTGGCCCAGTTCTCCGCGTAAGTAGACGACCCCGTGCATGACGCGGATATCCAGCTGCGACGAATCCACGTACCGACGGGTGATCTGCGCCCGAGCAGTTCGGGTCGCATCGACATCGATGGCAGGCATATCGGAAACTCCTTTTCCCATTGTGCTGCGTGGCGCGGCAACGCCGTATCGTGCGGCTTGCCTGTGGTTGGTTTTCCCCTGTATTACATGGATTGCATTGGTTCTTACGCACCCTCTGGCGGCTCGGCGGCGAATCGCTCCTGAGTTCCGGCGGCGTATCGCGGCTAAGGCCGAGACGATTTTCTCTTCTCTGCCACGCACAATTGTTGCAACCAACCACACTCTGCTTATTAGACGTCGCTCGTTACGATTCCGCTACGCAATTTTTACGGTGATAATCCCCTCATTTCACGCCTCAGCAAACACGCAGTGTAATTCTTTTGGTGTATAATGTTCGCATCTCGCTTGCGCGTTCCTAGAGGAACGCCACTTACAAGGAAAGAACCCGATGTCGGACCGTTCGGAATTCGATGCGCAGTTTATGCCGCCCGTAGAACTGCAAGAGTCTTGGAACCGCATTCCCGCGATTGTCAAACTAGGCCACCCGGCGCTGCGCCAGCAGGCGCCTGCCGTAACGCGTGTAACGACGGAGACGCGCCGTCTGATCGAACACATGACCGTCACCATGCGGCAGGCACGCGGTCTCGGCCTGGCAGCGCCGCAGGTCGGCGTTTCGACCCGTATCCTGGTCTACGATGCGGGCGATGGACTGCGCGTCCTGATCAATCCGAAAATAATGGGGATGAAGGGCAAACAGTTAGACCCGCCGGAGGGATGTCTCTCGATACCAGGGCTGACCGGGCAGGTGGAACGCGGACAGGAGCTGCGGGTTAAAGGCTTTGACGCGCGTCTGCGCCCTGTCTCGATCCGGGCTACCGGCCTGGAAGCGCGCGTGCTCCAGCATGAGATCGACCATCTGGACGGCATTCTGTTCATTGATCGGGCTCTCCCGGAGACACTGGAATGGTCGATCGGAGGCGATGACGAAGACGACGATGAGGATGAGGAAGAACCGGTAGAAGCGCCAAAGTCGTCCGGAAAAGAGGCGGCGGAAAGATGAGCGCACGCCGGTTACGTACCGTATTCTTCGGCACCGCAGATTTCGCGGTGCCGGTGCTGATGGCGCTTCTGGAGGCAGGCCACGAGGTTCTAGCCGTGGTCACACAGCCGGACAAGCCCACCGGACGCGGGATGCAGTTGACCGCCTCGCCGGTGAAACGGGCCGCCGAGCGCCACGACCTGCCGGTGCTCCAGCCGCGCCGGGTCCGCTCCGCCTCTTTTATCGCGAAGATGCGCGAAATGCAGCCGCAGGTGCTGACTCTGGCGGCGTTTGGGCAGATTGTGCCGCAGGAACTGCTCGATCTGCCGCCGCTCGGCCCGATCAACGTACACGGTTCGCTGCTGCCGAAATATCGCGGTGCGGCTCCCATTCAACGCGCTGTTATGGCAGGCGAGACGGAGACCGGCGTGACGACGATGTGGATGGACGCGACGCTCGATACCGGCGATATGCTGTTGGCCCGCACACTCCCTATCGCCCCGGACGACACTGCGGGAACGCTCTTCTCGAAACTCGCCATGCTGGGCGCCGAACTTCTCGTCGAAACCCTGGACGGCCTCACGGCAGGCACTCTGCCACGCCGCCCGCAAGATCCCACGCAAGCGACCTTCGCCCCTGCCCTTACCGTTACG
>JAYUMV010000169.1:0-2751 GCA_043762265.1 Chthonomonadaceae bacterium
GGTTGGCATGGCGGTGTCAGGCAGAGATCCCATCGCCGGAACGTGCCTCTCGACTGGGGACCGAGTGCTCATGGTGATGTCCATGGCCCTTCCGGCGGTGGTTCCCAAGGCCCTGAAAAACGTTAAACCGATTACGCAAATCCACGATATCGGAGAGTATAGAGCGTTAAAAGGGCCAGCCGTAGGTACAGGCTTAGATATGCACCATTTTCCTCAAGCCCGTTTGGCGGAGCAAGTAGTGCCCGGTTATACACGAGAGGCAGGTCTTACTATCGCGATCCCACGCTCTCAGCATCAACGATTGCCTGCAACTTCAAGACTACAAGGTGACTTTTCTAACGCCACACGTAAGGAAGTAAGACAGTTAGTTTCGCAACAGTTACGCGACCTAAAAGACGCTGGTGTACCTCTTGATGTGCTGAGGAAACTGGGGAAAGCCTCACGTGCGCGATATCCGAGCCTTTACTTGAGGTAAATTCTTCTATCCTCTTCAGTCTATAGGCCAATCGCGTCTGCTGTATTCAAACTCCCCTGATACTCCGTGGAGCAGAACATCTTGTATCCTTTTCTGCGTATTCAATATCGACAGGCAACAGAACCGAAAAAGCATCACCCTACGAACTATGAAAGGAGTGCATAAGGGGTTGATAGAAAAATCTGTTTTACCGCATCGCGACAACCCCTTGTATACTGATGATGGATAAAGATACAGCTGCAGAAGAATTTGCCAAAATGCTTTTTCGCGTTGGCGTAGAAGAGGGCCTCGAAACGTTTTTCGATTCTCTCGGTGCTCCAGGCGGTCAAAACAAGAAGGCGTGGGAGGATGCAAAGCAATGGTATGAAAATGAAAGTGAAGAAGGTAAGCGTTTCGTCCGGTTCGTCGCCAAAGAAGCCATCATTCGAGCGGTGTTTGGATTAGCGGTCAATTTCGATGGTGCAACAGGATATAGCTATGTTGGGGAACGCCCAATAGAATACGTCATTGCAATGCGGGTCTATGAGAGCGTCGATGTGATCGGACTTAATAGTCCTGACGAGACAATCGAAATTTGCCCGACTACGCATGGCGATGACGTTCATGACATTTTCCTTAACTTGGTGGACAAAGCCGAATAAAGAAGTAGCCTTATAGACCAACCAGATAAAGGCCGTATCTATCGCAATGGACTGAAGTCCTTCGCTAGGGTGCTTCGCACCGAGTGACCGCCTTCGCGGGCACCTGTCCCGCTTACGCTCTCTTCGACGCAGAATATCGGATAGTACGAGGTTTATCTGATGCCTCTATTAGAACCCATTCAGTATCATCGATAATGCGCCTTCAAGACGCCTTTTCGGGACAGGAAATTAGATGACCGGTAGCTCGTTGTCTTCTAAAGAGGAACAGCAAAGATGAATTTTGGCAAGTGGGGCGGAAAGGGCCAACGCCGAACGGAGATAACTCCGGGAGGGTCTGAGGTGCTTCCTTACGGAGAAACGAAACCGCGCATCGGCCTGGAGCCCGAAGGCGCGGAGGGATGGAGAAAGCGGCGGGAGGCGGTGTACGACAAGTTGTTCGGACCCGGCGAGTTCGTGAGCCATGAGGTAAACCTGCGGGTTCCACATGTGGATGTCTATGTCTGCCCGCCCGGATATGAAGGGCGGGACTTCTATACGCTGGTGACCGGCGGTATGAGCGACCTTCCCATGACTGTCCCGCGCGGCGCAAAAGAGAGGCGTGCGGAACTGGCGATGTATGTGCGCGAACCCAAAGAGGAGTACTTCGAGATCCTCCGATTCCTGGCGCATTTCCCGCACGACAATCGCACCTGGTTCGGACACGGACACACTTTTCCCAACGGTCAGCCTGCACAACCTTTCTTCGAAGGGTCGGCGCTCGATACGTTCCTGCTGCTGGGCTCTCTTCTCAGTCCGGACTCGAAGCTGGATAGATACCTTCAAATCGAAAAGGATCCGGTTCATCTGCTCTGGGTCGTGTTGATCACCAGCGCTGAATGCGAACTGAAACTGCGCGAGGGGAGGGATGCACTTTTGGATCTGTTCGAACGGTTTCAGCATCCCTTCATCCTGAACGAGGCGCGCCGCTCCTACGTAGTCCAGGGTCGGTAACAACCTGACAGGTCTCGCTGGGAAACCAGTACGACCACCGCCCCGATTTCAGTATCTGCGACAACCTGATGGGCGGCGCGGGCGGCTGGACCTATAACGCCAACAACCAGTTGACGAGCGCGCCGCCCTCCGGCGGTCTGCCCGGCGCGACCGGTTTGCAGTACGACGGAGCGGGCAATCTCACCGGCATGAACGGCCACAGCCTGTCCTACGACACGCAGGGCCAGCTTTCGGGCGTGGACAACACCGTCGCCTACACCCACGACGCCTCCGGCCATCTCACCAGCCGCACGGCAGGCGGGCAGAGCACCTACTATCTCTACGCCGGAGACAGCCTGGTCGCCGAAGTCGATGGCGCCGGAGCGGTCACCCGCGCTTACACCTGGGGCGATGAGGGACTGATCTCCACGCAGACGGGCGCCGACGCCACCTTCGCCCGCTTCGATCCTCTCGGCAACCTCAGCGGCCAACTCAACGGCATCGGCAGCCTCATTCAGGAGAGCGCTTACAAAGCGTATGGCGGCTCGCTCGGCGGTGATGCGACCGACACGGCGTTCGCCTGGCAGGGTATCAGCGGCGCGTACAGCGATCCTGCGATGCCGGGGATGGTGATGTCGGGCGGGCGTACGTATCTGCCCGATGTCG
>JAYUMV010000170.1:0-17904 GCA_043762265.1 Chthonomonadaceae bacterium
GTTTTCTGGTCATGCTCTTATAAAGGACGGAATCGGCGCGTGACGGCGTTCCAGAGTCATCTGCATACCGTAGCGGGGCCGGAGTGTGACGACAGGCTGCATAGCGATCTTCTGCTCCGGCGACAGGCGCATGCGCCAGTGTTGGGCCAGTGTGGCCAGCAGCAGAATGCCTTCCATCCAGGCAAATCCTTCGCCGATGCAGACGCGCGGTCCGCTGCCGAAAGGATAGTAGGCGAATTTCGGCCGCTGCTCCTGCGCTTCCGGAGTCCAGCGGTCCGGATCGAACCGCATTGGGTCGGGATACCAGCGCGGATCGTGGTGCGTCACATACTGCGAGAGCATGCAGATCGATCCGGCAGGCAGAGTGTGCTCTCCCACCCGGTAATCGGCGATGACCCGGCGTCCGATCACCCAGGCCGGAGGATAGCGTCGCATCGATTCGGCCAGCACCCGGCGCGTGTAGGGCAGCGCCGCGACATCGGAATCGGTCGGTATGCGCCCGGCGAGCACGGTGTCGAGTTCGGCATGCAGTTTGCGTTCGACTTCGGGATGCTGCGACAGCAGGTACCAGGTCCAGGTCAGAGCATTCGCGGTGGTCTCATGACCAGCCAAGAAGATAGTCATGGCCTCGTCGCGCAGTTGTTCGTCGGTCATGCCGTCGCCGTCGCCCAGTTCGTCCTGCGCGAGCAGCAGCATCGAGAGCAGGTCGCCCCGGTCCTCGGTATCCGCGCGGTGTTCGCGGATCATGCGGTATATCGTCGTGTCCAGGCGAGCGCGGGTGCGCTCGAAGCGGCGGGAAATCGCCGGGTTCAGCCGCTCGATCAGAGAGGCGAAGGGCAGCATCGCGAAATCCATCTGGTGCACGGCCTCCGAGACCGCCTGCCCGATCTCCTGCGTCTCGGCCTCCAGGTCGGTATCGAAGAGCGTCTTGGCGACGATGCCGAGCGTGAGCTGCATCATCTCCTGGGAGATGTCGCGCTGTGCGCCGTCCTGCCACTCCGTTCTCAGCCGCGCCGCATGGTCTGTCATGACCGCGCCATACGCGGCGATCCGCTGGCGATGAAAAGCGGGCTGCGACAGCCGCCGTTGCCGCCGATGAAACTCTCCCTCGCTCGTCAGCAGTCCCTCGCCCAGCAGCCTCTTCGCAACCTCCAGCCCGCGCCCCTTCCGAAAGTTCCGATAGTCCGTCACCAGGATGTCGCGGATGACCTCCGGATCGTTAATCAGGAAATAGTGCTGTTTGCCGATCTGGAAATGCACCAGATCGCCATAGGTCAGGGCCAGGCCACGCAGAAAACCCAGCGTGTCACGCCGGAGCGCCAGCAGGTTGGCTCCGGGGAAGGCAGGTTTTGGGCCAGGAGGGAGAGTCATAACGCGCCTTCTTGCAGCGAGAACAGCAACATCAGGGAATGAAGCAGCCGATCGCTTTGGTGATCGGGTGCGAAACCGGTTTGCCTTGCAGGATGGCATCGAGGGCATCGCGCAGGTCGTGGGTGGTGGCAGCATAACGCGCCTTGCCGAAATCGATATAGCGGTCGTCGATGCGACCCTTGTAGAGGCGCTTACCATCCGGAGCCAGTACGACGGCCTCCGGTGTAATGGTAGCCTGCGTAAAGTGTACCAGGAGATGGGCCGAATCCAGCAGTGCAGGACAGTGCAGCCGATAATCCTTGACATGTTGGCGTACCGTCGCCGCCTTCAGCGCAGGGTCGGCGTATACCAGATAGAATGCGACCTTTTGGGCCGCATAAGCATCGCAGATCCGCTTGATCTCCGGCGCATACGCGTTGGTGATCGGGCACTCGTTGGTCACAAACAGCAAAACGGTCGCCTTACGACTTTTGTCGTGCAGCAGGGCGACTTTTTTGCCGTTCGCATCCATTACTACCAAAGGCTCCGCCTGCACGCCGCTGATGGTCAGTAACAGAACGATCATCCCTAAAACTGGCTGGAACCTGGTTTGCATGAGTCTTCACCCTTGTGAGATTCTGGATCCTATTCTATAGGTACGTAAAACGCAGTCACAAAATGCGCAACGTAACCTTGACATGGGACGTAGATACGAGTATAATCTCCATACTATACTAATCTGACCGATTTAGTAAACATTAAATTTCCGAGATGAGAACGAGACACGCCCTTGCTGCTGACGATTCGAAAAACAGGTATTTTCCCGCTTTTGGCGCTGGCCGTGCTGGCGGGTTGCGGCCCTAACAACAGCAACGGCACCAACGCAGCGGGCATTACGACGGTTCATCTGGCGTTTTTTCCGAATGTGACCCATGGTGTGGCGCTGGTCGGGACCGGTAAAGGCTTTTTTGCGAAGGCCCTCGGTGCGAAAGTCAAGATCGAAGAGCAGGTGTTTAACGCAGGGCCGTCGGAGATTGAGGCGGTCTTCGGCGATCAGGTTGATATCGGCTATATCGGGCCGGGGCCAGCGATAAACGGCTTTGTGAAATCGCAGGGGAAGGCGCTGCGTATCGTGGCGGGAGCCTGCTCCGGCGGCGCGGCGCTCGTGGTTCGAAACGATGCCGGGATCGCCGATGTGAAGGGGCTTGCGGGCAAACATGTCGGAGTGCCGCAGACGGGCGGAACGCAGGACATCTCGCTGCGGCATGCACTACAACAGGCGCAACTCAACTCGACGGATAAGGGCGGCACGGTCAATGTGTTGCCCAATGCTCCTGCCGATACGCTTACCCTCTTTGTGAAGAAAGAGTTGGATGCGGCCTGGGTGCCGGAACCCTGGGTCTCGCGGCTCGTAAAGGAAGGCAACGGCAAGATCCTGAACGACGAGCGGGATCTCTGGCCCAACAGGCAGTTCGCGACGACGGTTGTGATCGTGCGGAAGAAGTTCCTGGAAGAACATCCCGACCTTGTGCAGAAATTTTTGGCAGCGCATATCGAGGCCACAGAGTTCATCAAGGCGCATCCGGAAGAGGCAAGCCAGGTCATCGGGGACCGTATCAAGGCGCTGACCGGCAAAGCGTTGCCCTCAGACATTCTGAAGCAGGCGCTTTCACGAACCGACTTCACTTACGATCCGCTCAAGGAGACCGTCCTGACCTTTGCCGACTGGTCGAAGGCGCTGGGCTACAGCAGAGAGGATCGAAGCAGAATGGGCGATCTGTTCGATCTCAAACCTTTGAATACGGCGCTCGGCTCTGGTGGCAAACCGGCGCTGCCCTGACTTTTCTGTTCGCATCGTGAAAGATACAACGCCGTGGGCCTTTTTGTGGCAAAACCGAAGAGCGAGGGGATCGAGGTGTACAACGGACACCTGCCGTCACTCCCCGTGCAGACGCCCGCCAAGATCCGGCTGGAAAACGTCAGTGTGCGCTTCGATACGCGCCAGGGACAACCGGCGGCGCTGGAGAATGTCAGCCTTTCGATCCAGTCAGGTGAGTTCGTCTGTCTGGTGGGTCCGTCAGGGTGTGGCAAGAGCACGCTGCTCAATATCATCGCAGGTCTGTTGCCAGCAGGGCAAGGGCAGGTCTACAAAGACGATGTGCCAATCACCAAAGCTGGACCGGATCGGGCCGTCATCTTTCAGGAGGCCGCGCTCTTTCCCTGGCTGACCGCCGTGCAGAACGTCGAGTTCGCCTTGAAATCGGTGCGGGATAAGAAGGCCCGACGGGCGAAAGCGCTGGACCACTTGCAGATGGTGCATCTCAGCAGATTTGCCGACTCCTATCCGCATGAGCTTTCGGGGGGTATGCGACAACGGGTTGCGATCGCCCGCGCCCTTGCGCTCGACCCGGATGTGCTCTTGATGGACGAGCCTTTCGCCGCCCTGGATGCGCAGACCCGTGACGTGCTGATCGGCGAGGTGCAGCGGATCTGGCTGGAGACACGCAAGACCGTGGTCTTCGTCACGCACAATGTGATGGAGGCGGTGACACTGGGAGACCGGGTGATCTGCATGGGCGCACGACCGGGCTGTATCAAGCAGGAACTGGAGATCACATTGGCGCGTCCGCGCGCGGTGGAACATCCCGATACAGCGCGTTTCGCGCAACGCATCATGGCGAATTTGGAGGACGAGATCGCCAAGATCGTCCGTGAGGAGAGTGACTTTGTCGAAGCGGAGCGGGCGCGTGGTCGAGATGGTGACCCCGATCGTGTTCTTTATCCTCATACTAATACTATGGGAGACGGGATATAGACGCGAATGGTGGAATAGCTATCTCTTCCCCGGACCGTCGCAGGTCTTACAGGCGCTCATCGCGGGCATCAAGGATCACTCTCTGATCATTGCCACCCGGATCAGCCTCGTGCGTCTGGTGATCGCCTTCAGTCTTGCATTGGCGCTGGGAACAGGATTGGGTATTCTGAACGGCACGGTTCCGGTCTTCCGGCGGGCAGTGGGGCCGCTGGCGCTGGGCTTGCAGACTCTGCCTTCGATCTGCTGGCTTCCGCTGGCGATCATCTGGTTCGGGCTGAGCGAGCGCGCCATCCTGTTTGTGACGTTGATGGGAGCCCTGCTGGCGGTGACCATCGCGGTAAGCGACGGCATCCGCAACATTCCGCCGATCTATCTGCGGGCAGCCAAGATGATGGGCGCACGCGGCCCACGCCTCTACCGGGAGGTACTGATCCCAGCGGCATTCCCCGCGATCATCACCGGAGCCAAGCAGGGCTGGGCGTTCGCCTGGCGTGCCCTGATGGCAGGCGAACTGCTCTCGGTCTCGACGGGAGCGCTCGGCCTCGGACAGACCCTGATGCGAGGCCGGGATCTGAACGACATGAGTCAGGTGCTGGCTGTCATGACTATTTTGATCGTTATCGGCGTGGTCGCGGATCAGTTGATCTTCACCCAACTGGAAAACCGCGTTCGCCGCCGTTGGGGATTGGCAAGCCCGTAACCCTCGATGGTTCGGGAAGGCTGCATGGGCGGAGTCTGGCCTCCGCCAGCAAGGAATAGGTTGCATTCTACCTGTAAAGGCGGGCGGCCTCTTCTCTGCAAAAGAAGCGCTGACGCTTCTCTGAAAACGGTGCGCGCTTACTGCAATACCAGGAGACTGTATGAACCGCAGACACGCCGGAGCGTCCGGCTTCACTCTTATCGAACTGCTCGTCGTCATTGCCATCATTGCGATTTTGGCGGCGATCCTCTTCCCGGTCTTTGCCCAGGCCCGCGAAAAGGCGCGTTCCGCCTCGTGCCTGTCCAACACCAAACAGATAAGCCTGGCGTATGCGATGTACAATCAAGACTACGACGAGGGCTTCCCTGCGACCGTCACCGAGCGGCAGGCGCCCGCGAGTGTGCCGGACACGGCGGATGCCCGCGCACCGTATAGCTATCGCGTCTTGCTCCAGCCCTATATTAAGTCGCAGCAGGTCTTCAAGTGCCCCTCCGCCCCCGCGTGGCCTGCGCCTGCTGCGGGTGCGTGGTGGAATACAGACTACGGCTGCCACCTGAATGAGGCCAATGTCGTGCCTGCCGCGAGCAACCATGCCGCAGACTATTCGGGCACGGGGACAATCGATCTGCGCAATTTCGGGTTCAATTCCGGTACTCCGCTCGCCAGCCTTAGCCGACCGGCGAACTTTATTCTCTGCGCTGATGCTGGCCGCTCGGATGGGACCGCTTCGCGCGGTGGGCTCTATCCCCAGCCTTTCGCGTTCAATGTTTCCACGCAGTCGCGTATGCTGGCACGACACCAGAACGGCGCCAACATCGCCTACGCGGATGGGCATTCCAAATGGACTCACCTGGAGCAGACCTGGCGCTCCTACAACAACAACGACTGGCGGCGTGACCCGACGACTCCGTAGGGTTGCAAGGCAATGCATTGCCGATGTACTCGCCGATGGCGTCCCTCCTCTGCTCGATTGGGCAGAGGAGGGAGTTTTGCGTCTCTGCAGGGGGTTTGCTCGTTGATCCTGGAGGGCGATGTTTGCGAGTACGCTATTTAACACACTGGTGTGTCTGGACGAGCAAAGAAAGCGAAGGAGCAAGAAGGTCATGTCGAAAGCCGATGTAGAAGCGATCAAGAAGGCCAAGGACGGACTGGACGTATGGCCCGATATTCTGCGCTATGCGCGCGAGGGTTTTTCCAGTATCGATCCGGAAGATTTCGTGCGGATGCGCTGGTATGGAATCTATCAGCAGCAGCCGAATGAAGGCCACTTTATGATGCGGGTGCGCATTCCCAGCGGCAACATGTCGTCGGCGCAACTGCGGGCTGTGGCCCGAGTGGCGCAGGAGAAAGGCCGAAATATTGCCGACATCACCACGCGCCAGAATTTTCAGTACCACTGGCTGACCATCGATCACTTCCCAGAGATCATTGCACAGTTGAATGAGGCTGGCCTCTCCACGGCAGGCGCCTGCGGAGACATCACGCGCAACATCTGCGGCTGCTCGGTCGCGGGCTGCGATCCGGAAGAGATCTATGATACGCGCGAGATCGTGGAAGAGGTGACGAAGTTCTTTGTGGGCAACAAAGACTTCTCCGATCTGCCCCGCAAATACAAGGTCTCCATCTCGGGCTGCGCCATTCACTGCAACCAACCGGAGATCAACGATCTGGGCATTCAAGCCGTGAGCCGCTTCAAAAACGGGGCGTGGGAAGTCGGTTTCCAGGTGCGGGTCGGAGGCGGGCTCAGCACGCAGCCGCACTTCGCGCAGCAGTTGGATATGTTTATCAAGCCGGAGCAGATTTTGCCCGTCTGCATCGCCGTGACGGAGATCTTCCGCGACCACGGCTATCGGGCGCGGCGCAACCATGCACGCCTCAAATTCCTGGTGGCGGACTGGGGCGCGGAGAAGTTCCGGGAAGTGATGATCGAGAAACTCGGCTGGACCCCGGAACCCGCTGTGCCCACGGTAGAGCCCACTCGGGTGCAGCAGGATCATCTCGGTATTCACAAGCAGAAGCAGGAAGGCAAGTCCTGGATCGGTGTCTCTGTGATTACGGGGCGTTTGACGGGGGACCAGTTGTTCGCGGCCGCCGCCATCGCGGACAAGTACTGCGAGGGCAGTATCCGCACCAGCAACCAGCAGAATTTCCTCTTCCCGAACATCGCCGACGCGCACTTGGAAGAGGCAAAGCAGGCGATCCTGGACGCCGGGTTTGTCTGGGAGGTCTCTGAGTTCCACAAGGGCGCGGTCTCCTGCACCGGTAACGAGTTCTGCAACCTCGCCATCACGGAGACGAAGGCGCGCTTGCGGGAGATCGTCTCCTACTTGGAAAGCGAAATGCTCTGGGACGAGCCCATCCGCATCCATCTCAATGGCTGCCCGAACTCCTGCGGTCAGCACCACATTGGGGACATCGGCCTGCAAGGCTGCCTGGCCCGCTTGAACACCGGTGAGCAGGTCGAAGCCTACGATGTCTGCCTGGGGGGACGACTGGGCGCGGACGCGAAGTTCGTGCGCCCCATCTCCCGCAAAGTCCCGGCAGAAAAGGTGAAGTTCGCCCTGGAGAACATCCTGCGCGCTTATCGCGCCAACCGCACCGAAGGCGAGACATTCGGCAAGTTCGTGGATCGTCACACCAACGATCAGTTGGGCGAGTTTCTGGGCCTGCACCTCCTCGCCCAGGACGACCCGACCTGGACGCCTCCGCCGCCCCGCGCCCATGCGCCCGCCGCTGCGGAATAACCTTCCGGCCTCGAAACTGAAAATGGGCTTCCGGCAGAGTGTCGGAAGCCCATTGTGTGCTCGTTTGGCACCTGCTTACCGAGAGACGATGTCGTAAGGCGGCTGCGGGGAGAGCGCGGTCAGGCCGCCATCGACCACGATATTTTGCCCGTTCACCCAACTCGCCTCTGCCGACGCCAGAAAGGCGACCATCGCGGCAATATCCTGCGGCGTACCGATGCGACCAGTCGGGTTCATCGCGACCTCCCTCGCCTCCATGTCTCCGATGTCGAGCAGGGCGGCATTCAGGTTGGTACGGATCGTGCTGGGGCCGACGGCATTGACCGTGATGCCCAGTGGCCCCAACTCGACGGCCATCGCTTTCGTGAGCATCGCCAATCCCGCTTTGGAGGCGCAGTAGTGGGCGAGTTGGGGAATCGCGACCTGGCTGCCGGTGCTGGTAATATGCACGATGCGTCCCCATTTCTGCGGGGCCATCGACCGGGCGGCGATCTGTGAACAGAGAAAGGCGGCCCGCAGATTGGTGTCTATCGTCTCCGTCCATGTCTGAAGAGAGGTCTCCAGAAAGGGCGAGAAGATGCCGATACCCGCATTGTTCACCAGAATGTCCAGTCCCTCGAAAGTTTCCAGGACTTGCTCCATCATGGCGGTGAGCGCCTGCGGGTCGCGCAGATCGGCGGGAACCAGCAGCGCCCGTCGGCCCATCGCACGAATCTGCGCTGCAATCGCCTCGGCCTCTGCGTCCCCTTCCAAATAGTGGATCGCCACATCTGCGCCCTCTGCCGCCAGGCGCAGCGCGATACCCGCCCCGATCCCACGATTGCTGCCTGTCACCAAACTGGTACGCGTTCTGTTCTGTAGCATAAAAAGCATAGAACTCCTTGCCTCGGTTCCCTGCGTGGCGTACGTCCAACGTCGCCTCCGCCTCCGGTGGAGGCGGGTTAAAAGGTTTTGGAGAGAAAAAGCCCGTAAGCAGCGCCTTTAGCGGTCGGCTGGATAAACGGCATAAGCAAGAGGCCACGGCGTGAGGAGAGTTCCCAACGTCCGACGCCATAGCCGATCGCCGCACCGGCGAGCACGTCTCCGACCGTATGCCGATGGATCGTAAAGCGGGAGGCCGAAATCAACGCGGCGCCTGTATACCAGTAGATGGCCTGCTTGGGGTGGAAAGCGCTCTCGACGGTCGCGATCGCGAAGACGGAGGAGGCGTGGGCGCTCGGGAAACTGTCGTGTTCATTGGTGTCGGGCCGCTTCTCCTGAACGAGACTTTTCAGCCCCTCCGAGATCAGGACGCTGCTGGTGAGCGCATCCGCCGCGCGGAGCGCGTGCGTCTTACCCGCTTTACCATCTTCCAGCAGAGGCGCGCCCAATCCCGCAACGAGATACAGCACCGTGCCTGTACCGGAGAAGAAATCGCCGACCTGTCGGTCAAAGGGTGGATCGGCCTGTGCTACTAGCGAAAGCGGAGCGATCAGCGCGATAAACGCCGCTGTGAGAAGCCGTGAACGGGATGTGGACATAAGGGTTAAGAGCCTCCTTTATGAAAATAAGGCTATTCATGCCTTTTCTAAAGCTTCCGGTATGATACCTGAAAACCCCCATCGTCGTTTCTGCAGCAAAACAACATCAGGAATAGATTTCGGTCTTACCTGGAAAAACAGTTCCTCAAGTTTTCCTTTTTCTGTATTTATATCAATTTATAGAGATCCAATTATATATGGTCCCAGAGGCTGCGATCAATGCATCGAGTAATTTTTTCTTTCTCTAAAGATACGTAGATTTACGTATGGACACACGGTAGAATGAAAAGTAGAATGTCCTATCTGCTTTACAGGGGATGGATCTCGGGAGCAAATGACGGCCATAGTCCTTGCAGTGATGAGAGCGGTAAGAAGCTGTGCCACCAAGGAATGAACTGTATCTTTTTTCACTGGAAAGACACTCGAGAGGGTGTCATAACCACCGGTGTTATTCTGGAGAAGGGCCGCGATGTCACCCATGAAGATTCTTATAGTAGATAACTATCCCACGGCACGCTATGGGCTGCGCTTTCTGCTGGAGTGTGAACCCAACCTAGAGATTGTGGGAGAGACGGACAACGGTCAGCCCGGTCTCGAAGCGGTTCGGACGCTGTCCCCCGATCTCCTGGTTCTCGACATCAACCTGCCGGAATTGGCCGGGCTGGAGGTTCTGAAAAGCCTACGGGAGGAAGGAAACCCCGTTTCCGTCATCATGTTGGCCGATCATGCCGAGACACCCTATGCAAAAATAGCCATGGAGATGGGAGCAACGGCTTTCCTGGGCAAAGACAACGGCTTCGATGCACTGCTCAACACGATCCAGTGCATTCACGAGTCTAGGGCAGATCAGGAAGAAGTGCGGTTCGAGACCGACCGGATTCGACAACTCTCCTAAAACTTCCGCCCGTCAAACGGTCCTTCTCTCCTCGTTGGGAGAAGGGCCGTTCGACGTGTCGTTCGGGGGAGCGTTAAAACGGCGGCTTTTCCGATATTAGGGTCACCCTCTGCTTACGAAAGCCCGCTCTGACCGGGATCAGAGCGGGCTTCTACCTTACTCGAAACGAGAGGTGTCTATGGCTAGGCTCGTCGGGCGCGCCGCCTTCCAAGCATCAGGCCGGTGAGACCAAGGCCGAACAGCATCGCCCACGTACCGGGCTCCGGTGTGGAAGCGAACACTCCTGCCGCCTCGGTCACGACGATTCGAGCATCGTTGGCGTCGTAGAACACAGAGTAAGCGTATCCGTTGTTCAGGCTGTTGATACCGTTGAAGGAACCGTTTCTGCTGGCTGCCGTCAGAAAGGTGAACGTATCGCCGAGGTGCGGCGTAAACCCGCCATAGAGATCGATATCGAGCGCTCCGTTCAGCGAGGCGTTACCGGTCACATCCAGCCAGTCGTAGGTCGTGCCCTGTCCATACCCCCCGAGATCGATGGAGAGGATACCGGTGGAGCCCTGGGCATAGTTGCCGTTGATGGTCAATTTGCCGGGCGAGTTGCCCGGTCCGACGGTGCCGCCTGTATTGGCGACTGTACCGTTGATCGTCCCGCCGCCGCCCAAGATCCCTCCGGTCAGATTGAGCGAGTGTCCGCTGTCGATGTTGACCGTGCCGTTGGCGATGAAGCTACCGGCGTTCTGGTTCAGACTGTCGTGCAGGTTGAGGGACGCGCCTGTGCCGATGTTTACGGCCCCGCTGTTGGTCAGGTTGCCCGTCAGACTGATCGTCGAACCGCTGCCGGTAGCCGAGAGGACGCCAGTGCTGCTGTTGGTGAAGTTCCCGCCGCCTTCGTAGCTGATCGATCCCCCGACGGTCGCGGCGATCGTATGGTTGTTCATGACATCCAGAGGGGGATCGAGGAAGCGGATCGAACCTCCCGCCACAGTCACCGTGATGTTGCCATTATTGGTGAGCGTCGTGGTGCTGTTGCCGAGTCCTTGAATGCTGCCGCTACTGCCCTGAATGGTCGTTCCCGCGCCGATGACGAGATTGCTGTCAAGGGACAGTTGGTTGCCGCTGTTCGCATCCGCGAAGACCAGCGTGAGATTGTTCAGCGTCTGAGAGCCTTGGAAGGCAAGGTTACTGCCGTTGGAGAAGGTCGTCGTGCTGCCGCTGCCAAGCCCGGTGCCGCCGCTTAAGGTGGCTGAACCGCCGCTCAAAGACAGGCCCGCGTCCAGAGAGACGCCGTTCAGGTTGACGGTCGTGCCCGTCGTCAGGTTGAGCGCATTCGAATGGACGAGTGCGCCGCCCATCACGGTGCCGCTGAAGGTGTAGTTGCTCGCGCCACCCAGCAGCGTGGATGCCTCCGTGGTCTGACCGGCATTGTTGAGCACTCCGGTGAGCTTGATAAAGCCTCCGTTGCTGGTGGTCAGGGTGCTGCCGATGCCTGGTTCGAACGTGCCGTTCAGATTGACGAGGGAGCCGCTGCCATCGGCAGAGATAAGCCCGTTATTGTGGAGGAAGTTATCGACCGTCAGCGTACCGCCATTTCGTGCCGAAAGGGCGCCGTTGTTGATTACATCGACGGCTCCGCCGGTGGAACTGCCGATTACGATCTGCCCACCGGCGACATCGGCGCTAATGATTCCGTTGTTGGTCAGAGTGAGCGTTGAACTCCCGCCGTTGACGATACCGCCGGACATACCGTGCACAAGGCCGTTTGCACCGAGCGTTGTATCCTGCGTCAGCGTGACCGCATTGGCCGCCGTTCCATCGGCGAATCGAATCGCCTGATCGTAAGGAGAGCTGCCGTTCAATGCAACACTGCCGCCTTCGCTGATGTTCGCCGCACTGCCGGCGCGCAGGTGCGTCGTTCCGCTCAGGGCGACGCTTCCTCCGTCGATGTTCAGCCCGCCCGTCAGACCCACATTCGTCAGTGTTAGAGTTTGACCGGAGGTTACCATCAGGGACTCGGAGTGTGTGATTGTCCCGCCGGAAACCGTCGCCCCGGCGAAAGAATAGTTGCTGTCTCCGCCCACGAAGCTGGAGGCGTCGAGCGTTCGCCCGGCATTGTCAATGGTCGTCCCGTTAAAGTGGACTGCGCCGCCATCGAAGGTCGTGAGTTGACTTCCATTCGACAGTACGAGGGTTCCAGACAGATTGGCCACAGAGCCACTGTTCCCTACTTGAATCAAGCCTGCGTTGTTGAGTGTCCCGCTTGCAATGGTGAACTGCGCGCCGCCCGAGACGTAGATCTGACCGTTGTTCTGGAGCGTCCCGCCACTCTGAAACTGCAGTTCACTGCCGTCGCGGATATCGATGGAATTGTTGTTGGTGAGCGAACCGTTCCCCTGAAAGACGATTTGCCCCCCGTTCGACGCGGAAAGGTTGCCTGCATTGAGCAGGTGGATATCGCCGCCGGTCGGCGCGATGCGTATCTGTCCGCCGGCAGCACTCGCCTCTAGAATTCCATTGTTGGTCAGCGTGATCGCTGCGCCGCTGTTATTGACCAACGCGCCGCTCTGCCCACTGATCGCCGCGCTGTTGCCGATGGTCGTATCGCCGTTCAAGACGATCCGATTTCCGATGCTGCTGTCGGTGAAGAAGACAGATGCGTTGTCGATTGTGGCCGCCGCTCCGAAGGCCAGGGTTCCGTTGTTGCTGATGCTGGTTCCCGAGCCCAGATTCGTGCTTCCCAACAGAGTGACGCTGCCTCCGGAGATCGTCAGACCATTATCGAGGTTCACATCCTGTAGGGCAAGGCTGCTCCCGGAACCGAGATGCAGATACAGGGAGTTGACCACGCTGCCGCCCGAAATCGTAGCCCCATTCAGAAGGTAGTTACCGCTTCCTCCTACCAACTGGTCCGCGTTGAGAGTGCTTCCCGCGTTGGCGAACGTCGCGCCGTTGAAATTGATCGCGCCGCCGTTCGAGGTCACCATGCTGCCCGAACCCGTCACGAACGTGCCGCCTACATTGAATGCGGCCCCGCTCCCATCCACCGAGATCAGTCCATTGTTCGTCAGAGTGCCGCCGCCATAGGTTAAGACACCGCCATTGTAGGCTGTCAGATAGCCGTCGTTGACGATATGCAGAGTGCCGCCCGATCCGCCCAGATTCAGCGTGCCTGCGTCTGCATAGATCTGCCCATGGTTCGTCAGTGTGATCGCCGCAGAACCGGCGTTGACCACATTGCCGACAAAGGATCCGGAGTGCAGAGAGAGGTTGTTGCCAAGGGTGGTGTCTGCGTCGAAACTGACAGTGTTCAGAGCGTTGCCATCGCCGAACGCAATGGCGGCGTTATCGACGAAAGGCGCGTTGGTGAAGGCGAGAGTGCCGCCATTGCTGATCGTCGTGCCGCCTCCAAGACTGGTCGTACCAGCGGCAATCGCTTTGCCGCCGGTAATCGTCAGGCCAGAGTCCAGGGCGACATCCTGGAGTTTGAGCGTACTGCCGGAGCCCAGAATGAAACTGTAGGAGTTCTGGACATTGCCGCCGGTGATGGTGACATGGTCGAATGTGTAGTTATCGGTGCCCCCCACCAGACCGAGCGGGTTCAGGGTGCTGCTCGTATTATCGATATTCATATTACGGAAGGCGATGAGTCCTGTGTCGTAGGTGTTGAACGACTCCGGACCGAGCGCGATCGTTCCGCCCTGAAAGGTCAGAACCCCTCCGTTACTCACGTTCGTGGCGCTGCCGACGCCGAAGGTGGTGTTCCCCACGATGGTTCCTGTGCCGCCGCTGACGTTCAGGCCAGCATCGAAGGCGACATCCTGAAAGGTGAGGCTGTTGCCGTTGGCGAAGCTCAGACTTCCGGAATTGTTGATCTGGCCGCCATCGATAGTCACGTTGTTAAACGTGTAGTTACCGGTTCCACCGATCAGATTGGTCGGGTCGAGGACGTGCCCGCCGTTATTGAAAGTCGAGTCGATGAAGTTGATCGTTCCACTGGGGTTGGTCACAAATGCAGCGCCGCTCACGGAGAGGGTAGCGCCATTGAAGTTCAGGATCCCGTTGTTACTGACGTAGGTGGTACTGCCGATGCCGAAGGTCGTATTTCCGGTAATGACATCCGCGCCGTTGGTGATGTTGAGGCCTGCATCGAGTGAGACGTTTTTGAGGGTGAGGTAGTTGTTGTAGTCGAGTTTAAGACTGCCCGAGTTGACGATGTTTCCGCCGGAGATAGTGGCCTGTTGGAAGCGATAGTTGCCAGTGCCTTCAACGAGATTGCCATCGAGAGTGCGCCCGGTATTGTCGATCGTCGTCTGATCGAAAACGATCTTTCCGCCGTTGGACGTGATGAGGTGGCTGCCCGTACCGAGCGCTAGCGTGCCTCCCAGATCCACCAGAGATTGATTACCATCGGCCGAGATCGTCCCCGTGTTGGTCAGCACATCGGAGAAGTAGCTGAAGCTGCCGCCCGACTGCACCGAGATGGTTCCCGTATTCGCGAGAGCGCCTGCCAGGTTCATCTGACCACCGTGCGCGGCCGACAGCGTCCCATTATTCACCAAACTAAGGCTGCCATTGCCAGGCGAAGTAAAAAAGTGGCCCTCGGTGTGGATCGTGCCGTTGTTGGTGAGTGTTACGGGTACATTGGAGTTGTTCAGAAGCAGCCCGGCTTGAGATTGCACTGTGACACCGGATCCGAACGTCGTATCCGTGTCGATATGAAGTTCGGAAAAATTCGCGAGATTAAAAGTGACGTTATCGATGCTTGTCACATTGTTGAACGCCACAGCGCCGTGATTTATGACATTGGTAGTGCTTCCGACACCGAAAGTAGTGCCACCGTAAATCGTTGCAGTGCCGGTGTTGATGTTCAGCCCGCCATCCAGGGCGACATCGGTTAAGGTGATATTGGCGTGGCTGGATGGGTAGACAAAGTTCAGGCCGTCGGAGTGGGCGATACTGCCTCCTGTGAGGGAGGCATCCAGGAAGTTCAGGCCGCTGTTGCTGGCATCGATCGTGTTTCCGGTGTTGGTGATGTTTCCGTTGAGGTAGATTTTCCCGCCACCTGTGGTCACAAGTTGGGAGCCGGATCCGAGCACCAGAGTGCTGTTGTTTAAGCCAAGGAAGGTGAAGTTCGAATTGGCGCCGGAGGAAGAGATGATCCCGTGGTTCTCCAGGGAACCGCTGCTAAAGAGAAAATTACCGCCGTTTACCGCAGAGAGCGTCCCGGTATTCGTTATGGCATTTCCGTTGATTTGGATGAAGCCGGCGTTCTGCGCGGAGATCGTTCCGGTATTCACGATGTTATAGCCGGAGCGTATTCCCCCATTGCCGGTGACATCGATCGTCCCGTTGTTCGTCAGCGTCACGGGCGCACCGGGATTGTTGGCAAAAATGTAGCCTGATTGGGCCTGAACCGTTACGCCGCTGCCGAAAGTGGTATCTCTCGGAAGGTTGAGTTGGCCACCGTTGAGGGCCAACGTCGCGTTGTCTATCGTCGCAGTCGAGTTGAGGCGCAGGACACCGGAGTTCATCGTCACACCGGTTCCGAGAGTGGAACCGCCCGCAAGAGTGATGTCGCCCCCGTTGATCGTCAGGCCTGTGTCGAGACCGACATCGGTCAGTGTCAAAAAGGTATTGCTGCTGAGCGACAGACTTCCCGAATGCGAAATATTGCCGCCGCTGATCGTGTTCGCGCTACCGTTATTAAGGAGGTAGTTGGTCGCGAAGTCCAAAGTGTTTCCGGTATTGGCGACGTTCGCTCCAAACAACTCGATCTGGCCGCCGCTGCTCGTAAGGAGTTGCCCGCCAGGTACCAGCTGAATGGACCCTTTCAGCCTGACGAGCGAAGACGCTCCGGAAGCGGAGATCGTGCCGGAGTTGACAAGGCTGCCCTGGAAAATCTGCAGCGTGCCGCCATTTTGGGCCGTCAGTGTCCCGGCATTCGTGAGCGTTCCGCCGTCAAGAAAGATCTTTCCGCCCGCAACGTCGGCAGAAATCAGGCCCGAATTTGTCATCGTACCATAAAGCAATTCACTGTTCGCGCCGTGAATAACCATTCCTGCGCCAAGATCGAGACCGTTTTGGAGCGAGATAAAGGACCTCGACCCTGTGAACTGAAAAGTGGCGTTATCGACCACTCCGGTCTGATAGAGATTCATCTGACTGCCGTTGTTCAGGACTACGGAACTCCCCGCTCCCAGGGAAGAGTTGCCTTCCATCGTCAGAAAACTTCCGTTATTCAGGCTCAGCGCGGTCGTTAAAGCGACATCGGTAAGCGACATGCGAGAGTTCTGCAGCGAAATGCTATGGGTATTCAGCACCCCACCGATCTTAAGAACCGATTGAATATCTGAGATGACCGCATCGTCCAGACTGCCGGGCACAACATTGGAATGCGTGTTCGCGTTCGTCCAGTTTGTGGAGACGTCCCAGTTACCATTTGCGCCCAGCGTCCAGTCGATGGTATCTGCAGTCGCAGCGTAGGGAAGGACCGAGCCGATAACGACGGCAAGGAGTCGGGCGGTTGTTTGCCGCCGATGGGGCTCACGCTTGACGCGAAAGCGAGAAAGGAAAGAATTTTTTTTGCACATGGTCTCTTTCTAGAGCGGGAAATTATTACTTGAGCGAAGGACTACTTTTGTGAGGGCGTCGCCATGTAGCGGGCATCGGAGAATTTGATGTTGGCGGACTTCTGGAACAGGTCCGAATCGGCCTGCAGCGTTTTGCCGTTGACCTGGACGCCTTTGACCAGCTTCGCGCCGTCCATGCATTCGGCCTTCACTTTGTCGTAAGCCACCGAAGCCTCCTGGCTGCGCCCGGTACAGCGCACAATCCAGTGTGCTCCCGCGACCGTTACGGTGTCTAGCTGCTGCCCCGGTTGCATCGCGAACAGCTTCTCCTCCAGGCCAGGGAACTTCTTCGCGTCCAACTGCCCTCGACGGATCGCTGGCAACAGTCCGTTGTTGGTCCTACTGGCATCCTTGCTATAGCGAGCCGCCACGGAGGCGAAGGAAGCGCCGGTGGCGAGCGCATGCAGGGCAGCTTGCACATCCTCCGGCTTATCCGAGACGACGACTGCAACCTGAACCGCCTCCGGCTGGTAGTACCGGGCCTGAAGGTTTTTCGGATCGAGATTGGCTTTATAGAAAGCCTGCGCGTCCGCCTCGGTAACTGTGATGCCCTTCGTGACGAGCGCTGACTGGATCAGATCGAGCCGAATGCCTCGGCGCACATCGTCGGGGGTCTTACCGCTCGCCGCCAGGCTCTTGCTGAAATCGGCCTGACCGGCGAGCGCAGCATATTTCGTTTCGACCTCCGAATCGCTGGGATAGACGCCCTGCTGCCGCGCAAACTGGATTTGAAGCTCTTCCTTCGCCATCTGCTGGGCCACCGCTGGCCCAGCAGCGAGCTCGCACCGATGCGCAAAATCGCGCCCGGAAACAGCGGTACCGTTGACGGTTAGCGCAGAAGCGTTCTGGCGCAGGTGCACGAATCCCATTCCGGCAAGAGCGCCTATTGCGACCAGCGCGCCGCCCTGCAACAGCTTAAACCCACGTGCAGGAATGCTTCGTAGGGCCGATGCAGAACGGACCTGCGCCCTGGCTTCCGCAGGCGCAGGGTTCGTGTCCATCGACGTATTCATCATAGTGTCCATAAATAATTTCCTTTGTGTCCGTTCGGATCATTCCGAAAGCGCCTGCATGCCACAGGCAGTTCTCTGCTTGTGGCCGCTGACGCTGAAGAGGAGGAGGGTCACGACGGTTTGCCTATTAGATGATCCGACGAATAGATTTTTGCCCGTTTCCGGTCAGGCTAACGCACCGGGGGAGCAGGCAGACTACTCCCTCCGAAAGGACTTTTGAACCGGCTGGTTGTCCCCTCCT
>JAYUMV010000171.1:0-8755 GCA_043762265.1 Chthonomonadaceae bacterium
CAAGGACAGGGCCAGGGACAAGGTCAGGGCGGCCAGAACGGTGGCGGAGTGGGAGCTGCGGCTCAATTACTGCCTGATGGCATCCAGAGCCTGCTCGCGTTCTCCAACGATGGCTCCCTGCTGGTCAAGTACGATCCGGCACGACCGGAAGCGCTGACCGAACTGCGTAAAATCATCCGTTTGCTGGATGTCAAACCGCGCCAGATCCAACTCAAGACCGAGTTCGTCACGATCTCTCAAAACGACATCGATACCTTCGGTATCAACTTCCAGTTCCAGAAAGTCAACCTGATCGGCGGCACCAATACTGGTTTCGCCGGAACCGGGGGCCAGGCGTTCCTGCAATATGCGACCGGAAACCTGTCCACTCAGTTGAGTTTTGCGCTGACCACCGGCCACGCCAAAGTCGTGTCGTCTCCGCTCATCACGACCCTCAACAACATGCCGGTCAACTTCTTCGTCCAGACCCTGATTCCCGTCTTCCAGACCAATACCGTTCTCGGTAACGGCGGTCAGACCATCGTCACCTCGACGATCAACCCGATCCAGGTACAGACAGGAATGAGCTTCGTCGCAAGAATCAATGGCGATGAGAGTTTGACCGTCTTCGGCAGCGCTACCAACTATGTGCTGGGCGCATCCTTCACCGACCCGAGCGGGAACAGCTTCCCGAACATCACCACGCAGACTACGCCTATTCAGCGCATTATCCGTAATGGCGACACCATGGTGATCGGTGGCCTGAACCAGAAGAACGATGTCGTCAACACCCTCAAGGTGCCTCTGCTCGGCGATCTTCCCTTCATTGGGAACCTCTTCCGGTCCCGCAGTGTCACCACCGACGACAGAGAACTGCTCATCTTCGTCACCCCGACGATCCTGCCCGATCGTATCTCGATGGCAAGTGTCGGCGGCGCGGGCGGAGGGTCGGTCCCGACCGGAAGCGGCGGAGCACTGCCCTTGCCCGGCCCGACCCCATAACGAGTTCTAACATCGGTTGCTTCCGTCTGTAAACGTTCAGTCACCATCGCCTTCTCCCACGCCCCAAGGCGTGGGAGGGAGGATGGGGCTGAACGTTTCTATGTTCTAACCGGGTTGGAAATCGGGGCGCTGTCCCTTTCCCTGCCCTCAGAACGCAACAAAGCACAAGGTCGTCCATCGCGGATCTCCCACAAAAGGGGCGGGTCAGAGGAATAGAGGGCATGGATAGGATCGAGACGCGCAGCGTGGCTTTGATCGGATTTATGGGAACCGGAAAAACGACGATCGGCAAGCGGCTCGCACGCCGCCTGGACTATCGGTTCGTAGACAGCGATACCGAAGTCGAGCAGCGAACGGGTATGTCCATTCGTAACCTCTTTTTGGAACAGGGCGAAGAGGCCTTTCGTAGACTTGAAAATGAGACGATCGCCGACCTGGCTGCGCAGCCGAGTCAGGTGATCTCTACCGGAGGCGGCACCGTCCTCCAGCCCCATAACACAACCTTGCTAAGGGCACATTGTGTGGTCGTATGGCTGACGGCTGCTCCTGGAGTGATTTTGAAGCGTGTGGGCAACGCAGAGACCCGGCCGCTGCTGGCGAATGCCTACGATCCGCTGGCCCGCATCCGCCAACTCCTGGATGCGCGGGGCCGCTTCTATGAGGCTGCCGCGCATCTCCGGGTCGATACCACCGACCGGAAGCCGAAAGCCATTGTCGAGGAGATCGTACGTCTCTATCGAGATGCTTGAAGCTCTCCCGGTCATCTAACGCCATGGAGTGCGACAAAGGAGCGGAGATTGACCGAGCGATGTATTGCGGTCGCCCTGGGAGACCGCAGCTATACTCTGCATGTCGGAAGCGGTATGCTCGCCTCCGGAAGGGCCGGGGAGATCGTTGCCCGAGTCGCTCCCGGCCAACGCGTCTGTATCGTGACCCATCCCGCTCTGCAAGCCGCCTACGCCGCGCCGCTCGCAAGCAGTCTGAGCGCCCTGGGCCTCCACACGCAGACGATCACGATCCCCGCAGGCGAGCGATTCAAGCACCTGAACACGGTGGCAAAGCTCTACACCGAATTTCTTGCTGCCGGGTTGGATCGAAAAGGCCTGGTCGTCGCCGTAGGTGGCGGCGTGCTCGGCGATATGGTCGGGTTTGCTGCGGCGACCTATCTGCGCGGCATTCCTTTCGTGCAGGTCCCGACCACGCTTCTGGCTCAGGTAGATGCGAGCGTCGGCGGCAAAACCGGGGTCGATCTGCCGCAGGGGAAGAACCTGGTTGGCGCCTTTCACCAACCTTCCGCCGTCATCATCGATACGGGCACGCTCCGTACCCTGCCGCTCCGCGAACTGCGTTCCGGCCTTTCGGAAGTTATCAAGTATGGTATAATCTACGATAAACCGTTTTTAAGTTCGATCGTCACCGCTATGCCCGGTCTGTTGCGGCGCGACGAAGCGCTTCTGACCGCCGCCATCGCCCGCTCCTGTGAAATCAAAGCGGAAGTTGTCGGGCAGGACGAAACCGAGCAGGGCCTGCGGGCCATTTTGAATTTCGGTCACACCATCGGGCATGCCCTGGAATCCGTGACCGCTTACCGGCGTTTTAAGCATGGGGAAGCGATTGCCATCGGGATGGTGGCGGCCTGTCTGCTGGGGGAAGAGCTCAACGTGACCCCGCCCGAGGTGACCGAGCAGTTGTGCGATGCTTTGCAACGGGCGCATCTCCCCCTCGCCTTCCCGGAGGAGATCGACCCAGAAGCCATTCTGGGAGCCGCCCAACGCGACAAGAAGACGGAAGACGGACGACTGCGTTTTGTGCTGGCCCGGCAGATCGGGGACGTGTTCCAGAGCACGGGGGTGCCTGAAAATGCGGTACGAGCTGCCATTGCTCGCCAGAAGAGGCGATTTTATGCCTGAATCCCCTGTCGACAATCCCGTGATTTTGCTGCCTTCTCGTCCTCGCAACGAGAGCGATGCAGAGGAAGAGTTCGCGGAGACCGTTGCGTTTCTGCCGCCGCTTGTCAGTCGTATGCTCATCCTCGGATGGATTCTGCTGTTTGCAGGTCGCTGGCTGATCGTCCAGGGTATGGTCGCCGCTGGCCTTCTCGCCCCGGAACTGGTCGAAAAACTCGATACTCTGGTGTTGGGGCGTTGCTATCTGGCTCTGCTGAGCGTCACACTCGTGACACTGGTTGTACGGATCGTGCGGGACCGAACTTCCCGACCGCATTCACCGGCCGCAAAAGCGGATCTGAACCCGCGTGGAGGGCCGACTTCGGCCGTTGACGAAACTGTAGAGGCTGAGTCGTCCGACAGGGGAGGCAAACAGGCGTGATTAACCAGTGGGTCAATCAGCGTTTCGAGGTGTTGGAGAAAGCCGGAGAAGGGCCTCTTTTCGCGGTCTACAAAGCACGCGAAAAAGGAACCAACCACGTTGTCGCACTGAAAGCCGTCCAAACTGCCTATGCTGCCGAAGGAGAGTTTTTCAGCGCTTTGAGGGCGGGACTGGAAGCGACGACGAATCTCAATCACCCCAACATCACCGTTTTTCAGGAGTTCGGCACCACGGAGGATGGCCAGCCCTTCGCGGTCGTGGAGTTTGTGCGGGGCATTAACCTGAAAGAGCGGGTGCGTCGAATCGCCCCGTTTACTCTCTCGGTCGCCATCGACTATGCTTGCGCGGTTACGGAAGCCCTGCACTACGCCCATACCGTAGGACAGGTTCATGGAGACCTGCGTCCTCAGAACATCATCATCACTCCAGAAGGGGCCGTGAAGGTGACGGATTTCGGAGTGATGCCAGCCATTGCCGTCTCGCCGCAGGCACAGCAAGCCGTTCTTCGCAGTTCCGCTCCCTACCATGCCCCCGAACTCTCCATGAAGCTGCCAGGCTCCGTCAGCGGAGACATCTATGCGCTCGGCGCCATCCTCTATGAGATGCTGACCGGTACCCCGGTCTACGCCGCCGACTCTCCGGAAGGGCTCGCCGATCAGCACGCGTTCGCTGTCATTCCGTCCCCCCGCACGATCAACCCTGGCGTGCCCCTTGCCGTCGAAGGGATCATTCTCAAATGCCTGCAAAAGCGGCCGGAGCAGCGCTACCGTGTGGTCGCAGAGCTGCTCAACGACCTAAAAGCGGTGCGAGACGCGCTCCGTTTCGGCAAATCGCTCTCCTGGACGCCTCTCGACATTTCGGTCGCTACCGTGGTACCGGACCCAAAGCCTGCTGCGCCCCTAAAAACTCCTGTTGCAGCGCCCGCAGCGGCTCCTCGGCCGGCGTCCTCTCAACCTCTGGAACCTGTCGCCAGCGTCGCGGCGTCCAGTCAGGCGGTGCCTATGCCCTCCCGTAACCGACTGCGCGCTCAGGATGAGCGCGTCTCGCTCTATATCAAAATAGCATTGGGCACCGTGACGGCCGTCATTCTCGTCTGCCTGATCGGCCTCTACGCGATCTACCTTTCGAACTGGGTGATCCCGAAACCGATCCCCATCCCCAGTCTGGTCGGCAAAGACATCGAGGAGGTGCGGCAGATCGTCGCGAGCAAAAAGGTCCGTCTCATCGAACATCCGGAGTATGCCGATAAGCCCCGCAATATCGTCTATCGCGCGGATGTCGAGCCTGGAGAGCCGATCCGCGCCAGCCGACCGCTCAACGTCTGGTACAGCAAAGGGCCGGAATATGTCGATGTGCCTAATCTGGTCGGGCTGTCTCGTGAAGACGCGGAGCAGAAGCTGAACTCCGTCGGCCTCAAGGTCGGAAAGATATCGCCGGAGTACAACAGCAAGGTACCGGTCAACAATGTCGTGAGTCAGGATGTGACTTATAAAAAGCGCGTCTTTCACGATACGCCTGTGGATATGGTCATTAGCGATGGCCCCAAACCGGACGAGAACACCCCGGTCGATACGATCCCGCAGGAGGGAGACCCTACGCCCCCCCCCTCCAATCCCCCGCCCAGCGCTCCGTCCACGCCAGACAGCAGCGGCAATACCGATGCAGAGGCGCACCAGTCTCATCAGTACGAGCGTAGCGTGACCCTTGTCAAAGATGGGCAAGGACCTCGCCGCGTGCGCGTGGAGTATAAGGACGCGCAAGGGGAGCACCCGGCGGTGGTGGATGAGACGCACAATGAGGGTGACGTGATTCCGGTGAAATTCGACTATTTCGGTAAGACGATCACCCTGCGGATCTACTACGACAACAAACTGGTCAAAGAGCTGGCGTTCGATCCGCTGGCGACGCAGAAGAAGGCGCTGTAAGTTGAGCATTATTCACGAACTGCATATCGCGCCGTCGCTGCTGGCGTCGGATTTCGGCAACCTGGCAGGGGCCGCTCGCATGGCGGAAACAGCAGGAGCAGAGTTTCTGCATTTCGATGTCATGGACGGCTCCTTTGTGCCGAACATCTCCATGGGCATGCCTGCAGTCAAGGCGCTGCGCCCGGTCTCACGGGCTTTTTTCGACGTCCACTTGATGATTCTCCAGCCGGAACGCTATGTCGAGGATTTCGTCAAGGCGGGGGCAGATAGTGTGACCGTGCAGGCGGAAGCCTGCCTGCACCTGCAACGCACGCTGGCGCAGATACGTCGGGCAGGTGCGAAAGCAGGGGTCGCCCTGAATCCTGCTACCCCGCCCGAGGTGCTGGAGTACGTGATGGACGATCTCGATCTGATTTTAGTGATGACGGTCAACCCTGGCTTTGGCGGGCAGTCGTTTCTGCCCTCTATGCTGCCCAAAGTGAGACGTGTGCGCGAGATGATCGCACGAACGGCGCATCCGATTCATTTGGAGGTGGACGGCGGTATCGAACCGGAGACGACCGGAGCGGTCACTGCGGCTGGCGCCAATGTGCTCGTTGCAGGCACCTCGATCTACGGTCATGCTGGCGGGGTCCCGGAAGCCATTCGTCTCTTGCGGGCGGCTGCACGTGCTGAGGAAAGGCCATGACTCCCCCGATCACTCCCTATACGAATGTCCTCTCTCCTCGTTCGCGCCGCTATCGCACGATCGTGACGATCCTCCTGGTGACCTTTCTTATCATGGGCGTCTACGGTCGATTCAATCTGATGCCTCACGTGAATCAGACCGTGAACAGACCAGACACGCCGGAGCTGACGCGCATCGCCGCCTCCCAACCCGGCCCTCGATGGACTTCCACACAGATCGCGCATGCGAAACGTACCCTGCGTGCGCGTCGCGTTCTGGTCTCACTGGCTCTGGCCTACTGGGGTCTCTGCTCTCTGATGCTGGTGGCGATTATTTTCCTCGCCTGGCTCGATTTCCGCGAGACAACGCGCAACTTCGCCCTGCAGTCCCAGGCGTTACGCCAGGAGACCGTCGTTACGCTTCAGCAGGATGCCCTCCGTCGCAAAGAACTAGGAGATGAGGAGGATGGCTGAAGCCCTTCCCCCTCCGTCCCGTCCGCTTCTAACCCTTTCCCCCGATTTTGCAGAGAGAGACCCCCTTTTCCCCCGCACGGCCGGAACGCCGGAAGAGATTCGATGGATGCGCCGGGCGCTGCGGTTAGCGGAGCGCGGATTTACGCCGCCGAACCCGATGGTAGGCTGTGTCCTCGTGCGCGACGGAGTCAATGTCGGCGAGGGCTGGCATCCCTATGCGGGCCAGCCGCACGCCGAAGTCTTCGCGCTCCGTGCAGCGGGAGCCAGTGCTGAGGGAGCGACTGCCTATGTCACTCTCGAACCCTGTTCTCACTTCGGGCGCACGCCTCCCTGCGCCGACGCCCTCATTGCCGCGAAGGTACGCCGGGTCGTCGTGGCGACACTGGACCCCGCCCCCCATGTGCGTGGACGCGGGCTGGCGAAACTGGAGGAGGCAGGGATCGATGTCGCGCTCGGCGTTTTGGAAGCCCAGGCCCGACGCGTCAACGCCGCCTTTCTGCACTTCCACACGGTCGGCAGCCCCTTCGTGACACTCAAAGCGGCCATGACGCTGGATGGCAAGATCGCCACCCGCACCGGCGATTCGCAGTGGATCACCGGCCCGAAGGCGCGGCGATACGTGCATTTGCAGCGCGCTCGCAGCGGAGCCGTTCTGGTCGGCATCGGCACCCTGCTCGCCGACGACGCCCAACTGACCGCGCGCCTGACGGGCATTGCCTTGCCGCGCCAGCCAATGCGCATCGTCGTAGACAGCCACCTGCGCACTCCGCCGGGCTGTGCCGCAGTACGCCTTGCCACCCCAGAAGCGCCTCTGCTCCTCGCGACATGCGCGTCTGTGGATTCGGAACGCGCGCGCGCCCTGATCCGCACCGGTGTCGAAATCCTGACTCTGCCTGCCGAGGCGACCGGACGGGTCGATCTGAACGCGCTCATGCAGGAACTGGCGCGTCGGCAGATCATCAGCGTCTGGGCCGAAGGTGGGGGAGAGATGCATGCGGCGCTGCTCGCCGCCGGTCTTGCTCACAGAGCCCTCTTTTTCATCGCACCCAAACTCCTCGGCGGAAAAGAGGCCCCGACTCCCCTCGAAGGCGCTGGTGCCGACCGTATGGAAAAGGCCGTTCCCCTTCGCTCCCTGACGGTACTCCGGTTTGGGCCGGATCTTGCGCTCGAAGGCCTTATCGCCCCTCAATAGGCAAAAAAAGGCCACGCTATCGAGAGCGTGACCGAGATGCGAAAGTTCGCTATTTGCGACCAAGGAGAAAACTAATCTCTCTGACGCAACGCAGAAGCAAAAGTTCACCCGGAGTTATCTTTGTTTTGCATCGCTATTTTTCGCGCTTTACGCTAATTCCTCTAAGTACGGAAGCGTAAGAAAAAGAAATGTCGATGCTGCATTTTCCACCCTTTCCGAACTATCCCAGCTTTAATGCCTGAGTTTCGTATCGCAGGAGAGTCACTACTATGTTCTTCCGCCGAAATTGCCTTCAGAGCGCGTTCGCGCTCACCGTTGTCTCCGCAGCGTTGCTCGCTCCGCTGACGCCCGCGCATGCCGACCCACCCAAAAATCAAAAAGCCGTCTCTCATGCTCCTCTCGAAAAGCCAGATGGCATCGATGCGGAACTCAAAGCGGCCATCGATACCGCGCCTACCTCTGCCGCCTATCCCAATGCCAACTACGCCCGCCTGCTCGATCTGGGCAACGTGACGGTCAAATCGGACGGCACGGTGGTCGCTCGCTACCGGATGACCTACAAGCTCTACAACGAACGCGCGCGCGATCTGGCCGAGGTCAACTTGCCCTACAACTCCAGTTTCCAGGAGCTGCATGTCGTCAGCGCCCGCACCATCAAAAAGGATGGCACGATCGTCAACGTCAAGCGGGGCGATATTCGCACGACGGCGCAGGCGGGCGACTATCTGATGTACGACGATGCGCAGGGGTACGGATTCTCCATGCCGGGCATCGAGGATGGCTGTGTCATCGACTATACCTGGGAAGAGATCACCCACCCGATGCTCATGCCCGGACAGTTCTTTACCTACTGGGGATTCAACGGCCCGGAACCCGTCGGTGTCAGCCGTTATGTGCTCCACGCGCCAGCCGAAAAGCCGCTCAAGTTCAAGACCTACAACGACGACAGTCTCAAGCCCGTTATCACCACCTCCCTCGACGGTAAGACCCGCACCTACACCTGGGAGGTCAAGAACGCCAAGCCTCTGAATCTCGAACCCTCCATGCCGAACTACAACGATGTCCACACCTGGATGGAGGTCTCTTCTCTCGACTCCTGGCAGGATATCGCCAAATGGTTCTGGACCCTCCAGTCCCCGCAAGCGAAGCCGACAGAGCCGATCAAGAAGACGGTCGGCACGCTGATCGC
>JAYUMV010000172.1:0-23368 GCA_043762265.1 Chthonomonadaceae bacterium
ATCCGGAGTCTCTACCCTCCCTTACCGCCGCCACCACTCTGTCCGGGTGATCCGCCCTGACCACCGCCGCCGCTCTGACCACCTTGACCGCCGCCTCCAAAAGCACCGCCGCTCTGACCGCCCTGGCCGCCGCCTCCAAAAGCACCGCCGCTCTGACCGCCCTGGCCGCCGCCTCCAAAAGCGCCACCGCTCTGACCGCCCTGGCCGCCGCCTCCAAAAGCGCCACCGCTCTGACCACCTTGACCGCCACCGCCAAAGCCGCCGCCGCTCTGACCACCTTGACCACCGCCACCGAAAGCGCCGAAGCCGCCTCCGCCGAATTTACCGCCTAAACCGCCACCATTCATGCCGTTGGGCAGACTGCCTGCAGAAACCTTTTTAGGCTGTTGAGCGCTGACCGAATAGATGCCATCCTGCACGCGATAATTGAAGCGCTGACCGGAAGCGTTGAGCAGGACCTTCAACGCTGTCTGTGCGGGCACATCTTGAAGATTGACTGTGAGCTTGACATGCTTGAGAGCAGGATCGAGTGTGTAGTTGACCTTTAACTGCCCAAACATCTTCTCCAACGCAGAATGGAGATCCATATCGCTTAGATGTATGCTGATGGTCTTGCCAGCCAGAGGATCGGCTTTGGAGACATTTCCGCCCTAGGCAGTGCATGCCAGTCCAGGTAGAGCCAACAGGCTTGCTACAGCGAAGGACAGCGTTGCCAGATTTCGAACAATCCGTTGAGACGACATGAGGGTTTCCTTTTCTGCCGGCCTCCCGTGGCCTGAAAAGACGCGGCATGACCGCTTTCGTATGCAAGAAGCGGAGGGTGTTGTTCCAGTACGACTAACCACTTGTTAGGAAGACGCTTCCTCCTCGCGACTTCGTTCGCTGGCCCCAACCGTTACCGCAATTTATGTATCAATTCCCCCTACAGAACTACCGAAAGGAGACCTAATCTTGTTTCTGGTTGCGGCGGAAGGAGTTCATGGAGGCGCATTGGAACATGGCGCCCAGAAACATGATTCCGAGGCAGACGAGGAAGGCGTGTTTCCAGTCGTGGAAGTGGGGGAGGTTTTGGGTTTCCAGGTGGGGATTGCGGTGCAAGGCGTTGCTGGTAAGGGTGTCGAGGAGAGGGATGGCGAGCAGAGGCGCAATCGTGCCTCGCAGGCCGAAGAAGGTGGAGTGGACGGCTTGATACTGGGCGGCACGGCCGGGCTCTGCGAACATCAAAGTGGTGTTGAGATAGCCGATGTCGATGCCGGAGGAGGCGACGCCGTTGGCGGCTCCGGCAATATAGAGCCAGGAGACGTTCGGGCTGAACGCATAGAGCAAGGGAGTGCAGCAGATGATGAGACAAGCCAGCAGCACGGTGGTCAGAGAGCCAAAGCGATCCATGAAGCCACCCCAGAAAAAGAGACTGACCAGGGAAAGCGCCCCAGCGATGTTCTGCATCGTGGCGATCTGCGTTGGCGTGATGTGAAACTGATCCACTTGATAGATCGGATAGTAGGTGTTGGCGACGAGGTTGCCGAAGCCGGAGACGAAGACGCTCACCGTAAACCAGCGATAGCCTTTGTTGTGGACCAAAATAGAAAAGGTCTGGCTAAGGAATTTGCCGATAGGTGGAGGCGCGGTAGCCGTGTGCGCTTTCGGGATTTTGAGACGGCTGAAGGCGTAGGCGGTGCCGAGACCGAAGATGCCGCCGATAAAAAACATCCAGCGGAAATCCAATCCCCCGTGCTCCTGCCACAAACCCATGATACGCGCCGTGACGAGCATCGAGGCCGCCATACCGACGCGCACCAGACTCATGAGCCTGCCGCGCAGACGATCGGGATAGATGTCCTTCATGATCGCGGTATAAGCAGGGGTCGAGACGGAGAAAAGGATCGGCGTCAGGACGATCAGACTGACGAACATCTCCCGCCCCACCCCACCGCGCACAACAAACGGCGTCAGCAGAAAGAGCCCGCGTGAGATGAACCACGTGATCGTCACGAACGGCAGTTTCGAACGGCCTTCCATCTGGCGCGCCCAGAGCGTCGCAAACAGGTAGCCTATGGCCGGTGCGGCAGTCGCCAGCGCCATCTGGAATTTGGTGGCGTGAAGTTGACCACGCGCGAGTTGCAGAGCAAATGTCCAGATCGCGCCCTGATAGATCCCGGCGCTTATTCCGGCGGTCGCGTCCCAACACCAGTTTTTCCACACGTCGTCAGGAATCACGCGCCCCATCTGGCCACGCACCCAGACTGCTGGCCCCCGCATCGGCGCAGGGATACGCTCCCGAAGCGGGCGCGCTTCCGGAGAGAGGGACGCAGGCTCTTCTGGATCAGCAGAAGAAGGGTCAGGTTTTAGGTCGAAAACGGACAACAAGAACTCTCATTTCCAGGCGGCAACGTGGAGTCAAGGGAGAATCTCCCCTCGGACTTCAGACGTCCCGGCGTTCGAATAGAAAAGCGCCGATCAGGAACACGGCGACGATATAAACGATGAGATAGAGTGCGTCCAGGTGCGCCACATGCAGATGCGCCGTACCCCACTCCTTTATGAACTGAGGCGAGACTCCGAACCGGAAGTCCTGGCGACCGGTCGTGTAGTTGACCGACTCGGTCGCGTCTTTGATCCACCAGGCAATGCAGCCCTGCGGCATCACGATAGAGGCAAAATTCGCGAGCCAGTGCAACGGAGCAGCTTCAAAATTGGAACCTAGTGCGTTTAGAATACCGTCAAACCAGGAGAACGTGCAAATCACGAGCGCCAGCGCCGTGCCGGTGAACCGCTGCGCCACCGTCGAGAGCGTCAGCGTGAGAGTGCAGACAACGACCGGAAACAGCGTTAGATAAAAACTGGCTGGGATCAGCGGCGAAAGATCGGCGTGAGTCTGCGCACTCAGCGAGGCCCACACGCTCAGGCCCCAGACCAGCACGCTGCCGACCAGAATCACGTTCAGACCGATCCATTTGCCGAGCAGGATCTGCCAACGCGAGATCGGCTTCGGCAGAATGACAGCCAGCAGGCCGCTCTCGATCTCCCTGGAAATCGCTCCACCCGCCAGGAGAATGGCGAAGAGCGAGCCCAACACCCGGATCGCGAAGAGGCAGAGAGACATGATGACCGAACGCGCGAGCGGATAGTTGAGGGCGAGCCAGACCGCATCGTGACTGCCGTCCGCCACCAGCGCCTGCATCTGCGCGTGAATGATAGGCAGCAGCAGCGACAGGCCGAAAATCAACAGGCCCAAGAGCAGAGCGCCGAGGAAGGTGCGCCGCCGTATCGCTTCGGTGAGAGTCAATCCGGCAATTGTCAACACGGCCATGCGCAGTCGCACTCCTCGCCCAAATTCGGGGTGCCTCTATTGTACGCTCTGGCGGACAGAACGTCAATGTCTCTCGCAGGCAGGAATCCTGCGACGAAGGTCGAAATTGGGAGAACGTGAGGCGTCCCTGGCCCGTATAGAGTCGAATAGGCTGTCTCCGGTTGTCGATCGTACAACTCCGACAGACTGCCTGCCCCGTGTACGCCGTGCGTTGTCGCTTCGTCGGGAAGCGAATGAGCCCTGAGAACTTCTGTGAGGGGATAGACAACCATGCCGATGACCTATAATGAAGAACAGCCGGAATCGGAACGCCGCTACGACCCGGAGACGATTCGCAAAGTGACCGCGCTGGCCGCACGCCTGCAACGCGAGCATCAGGATACGCTGACGGCAGGCGAAATGGAATCGATCGGGCTTGAGGTCGGACTGCAGCCAGCTTTCATTCATCAGGCGATCACGAACCTGGAAGCGCAGCATCAAGCCGAGCAACTGAACGAATCCGAACTCAACGAACATCTGACAGCCTCCGAGATCACTACGGAACATCCGGTTAGGAGTGGCGAGTTCGTGGCCGCCCTTTGCGCCCTGAGTCTGCCGCTCTTTTGGGGTCCAATGGCCTACATGTGGCACTCCAGTCCCGGCTTTATGACCCTCTTCACGCTCCTGACTCCGGCGCCATTGGCCGCGCTGATGGGGTTTCTGACCGGCAAGAAGAAACTCTCTACCATGTCGGCGGCGCTCTTGATGCTCTCGCTCTCCCCGACATTTCCCTTTCTCTATTTTCGGCATCTCTACACCGAGCAGATCGACGGCGGCATGATGACCGGGGCGATCTTTCTCTACAATCTGTTCGGCATTCCGGCGGCGACCTATTTCGCTTCGATGGGCTCCAGTCTGCGCCAGACCTATTTCCCGCTGACTTCCAAACACGGGGATGAAGCTATCGTCTCGAAGCAGGAGATGCAGGGCCTGCTCTCGGCAATGCAGGAGCAGCAGACGACTACGACGCCGATGCGCCATGCGTTTCTGAGTGTCGAGGTCGTGCGGCCCTCCGAGATGCGCGGCAGCGCCCCTGCCCAAACCGTGGATCACACCTTCGGTCAGTACCAGCGCTGGGCGGATGAGGTTGCGCAGGGTTGCGGCGGAATGCTCCAGAGTCTGGGCGGAGACGCCCGCCTTTTCCTCTTCCCGTCCGAAACCTCCGCAGTTCGCGCCGCCCGCCGCATGCAGGAAGGGATCTCCGGCTTCAACGTCGCGCTGAATCGCCTGCCTTTGCCGTTTCAGCTGCGATGTGGGATTAGCGCGGGGGAGGCCTACGTCAATACCAACATGCCGTCTGCCACCATGCACTCTCCCGCCATCGACCGCGCCGTCTTCTTGCAGCAACGCGCCGAACCGGGCGACATCGTGCTGAGCGGAGAGGCGGCTGCGACCGGTCTGATCGAACTGGGAGGTCTGGCTCCGCTGCCGGAGGCGCTGTTCGGCCCCAACGCCTTCTCCTGGCGCGCTGCCCGACAGAATCAAGCTCCCTTCGGCAATCCTTCTATGACGGCATAGAGGGGGTCAGCGTGGATCGGTGTGAAATTGTTCACAGGGCTGCGACATGGTAGAGTAGCGGTCACTTCAGTTGTCTTAGAAAATATGTAAGGCTGTTTAGATGCCAATTCCGGGAGGATATCCTGCTCCCGCGACGTTTTTGCAGGAGAGCCTTGCTGCTTCTGCTCCGAAAGGATTCGAGGATGAGACGACTTGTTTCGCTTACCGTGGTGTCCGCGCTAGGTATGTCCGCGCTGATCGGGTGCGCTCATCAACAACCGATGGGTATGGCTCCGCCTGTCAACCAGAACTCCGGCTATAACGCGCCTCAGCCCGGAATGGGCAACGGGAACATGGTGCCCCAGGCCGGAATGGGCAATGGAAATATGGCGCCGCCGGTGAATGCGGCGGCCGGCAGTGTCTACCAGTGGCAGGATGTCCCCGCCAATCAACAGGTGCCGATCATTCGGGCGACCTTCGATCAGGGCGGGTATCAGATCTTTGCACGGAGTGGCGAGACCATCGTCGTGCCGTTCGCCAACAACAACATGTATGTGATGAAGTTCGGACGTTCCAGCGGCCAGAACTATTTCATCAATGAGAATGGCGTACCTACGCTGTACCTGCAACCGGGCCAGGGACTGGAGAATGCCGCCGCGCAAGGCGCAATGTGGTATCCCATCCCGCAGAACTACGCCTATTCACAGCCGATGTACGTTGCGCTGGCCCCGAGTTGGAACGAATACACCAATATGGGCTGGTATCCGGGCATGACCTACTATGGCGGTATGTGGGGCTACTCTCCCTACAGCCATTTCAACTGGATGCCAGGTTTCTACATCAGCGTCGGCGGTCATCGCTATTCGGACTACGGCTACTATCACAGCTACTACACCTCGACCCCCGGCTATATCCGTAACCGTGTCGTCTACAACAACTACAACACCGCGCGCAGCGTCTCCGGACGCTCCTTCGGATCCACGGGCTCCTTCAATGCCAACCGGGCGACCGGTTCGACAGGCTCCTTCGGCTCCGGCAGAATGTCCAACTCTTCCAGCGGATTTGGCAGTCGCCCGTCCGGTTCTACAGGCTCGTTCGGTTCCGGTCGCACTGGCAGCGGATTGGGCAGTGGATCGACCCCTGCGGGCGGCACGTTCGGCAGCCGTCCATCCGGAGGCACGTTCGGCAGCCGACCATCCGGCAGTTCTTTTGGAGGTGGTTCGAGCGGCGTCAGCAGCTCCGGTCGTACCAGCGGCAGTTCTTTCGGAGGCGGACGCTCGTCCGGTTCCAGTTTCGGAGGCGGACACAGTTCGTTCGGAGGCGGTCGCCGCCGCTAAGATCCCCTTGCGCTCCCCTCCGCACGAATGCGCGGAGGGGAGCGACCATTCCATTTCGAGAGAGACTTTCCATGAACAACATGATTTTTCGTACGGGCGGCGACTGGGACAGCACGACCCTCTTCAATAATGGCCAGGAAGTGATGGCGGCCCAGTTGTTCGTCCAGTTGCGGGCGGGCCGGGACGACTTCGACGAACCGGATCGCGGTGGCGTCAACAATGGCGGCGAAATCACCGCCATCGTGCGCCCCCAGGACGATCCGCAGTCCGAACTCGGCATCTTTCCCGGTCGCCTGGAGATCGATTTCCCTGGACATAGCATCATCGTCGAGAATGTACATCCGATGTTCGATTTCGTCTTTACCCGTGTCTGGTACAATGGCCGGGATGTCACCAATAACATCGTCGATGTCTACCTGGATATAAATGCTGTCGATAATGTCGTACAGTGTTATATCACGCTCTATAAAGCACACTGGTTCGGTTCGGACGAAGTCGCCACGATCAATATCGCCTAGAGCGATTACGATGGCTTCCCACTTGTTTTCAGAATCATCGGCCTGTTCTTTGTCGTCAACGTGCCCTATCGCACAAGAGAGGCCGTTCCCCGGTTAAGAGGTTGCAAACACCATGAAAAACAGTCAGAACACGCGGTTTTCGCAGGTCTTTCGTTTGATCGTCGTCGGCTTCCTGGCGGCGCTGATCGCCTTACCGCTCACGGGCGTAGATGCCCAACGGCGCGGCGGAGGAGGCGGCGGATCGTTCGGAGGCGGTCGCTCCTTCGGCGGCGGAGGCAGTTCATTCGGAGGTAGCCGCTCTGGAGGCAGCTCTTTTGGCGGTGCGCGGTCGTCGAGTGGCGGAGGCTCCTTTGGTGGCAATCGCTCCTCCGGAAGCAGCTCCTCCGGAAGCAGCTCCTTCGGCGGTGGCTCGACCAGTCGTTCCGGTGGCGGCGGTGGCTCTTTCGGCCGTAGCGGGTCTTTCGGCGGCCAGAGCTATACCCGCTCCTCGGGTGGCTACCCCTCGTCCTACTCTTACGGCGGCAGATCCTATCCGACGCGCTACGGAGGCGGATGGTCCAACTATAGCTACTACTGGGGCTCCCCTTCGTGGTACTACTATACGCCGTTCCATCCCGCGTTCTACTACAACGCGCCCTACTACGACAACGGCTACATGGTGCCCGGCGGCTTCAGCTTCTTCCATGCGATCCTGTCGCTCCTGTTTTTCGCCTTCGTGCTATGGGTGATCGTCCGTCTGTTCTCTGGCAGACGCAAAAACGTACGCTATACGACGTACAACTAAAAGGATTGGGCGGGCTTCACCCCGCGTAGAAAGGGACGGCTCGTGTTCGGTAAACCGGCGCAGAACAACGGGGCCACTCCGGCGCGCAAAGCCGCGGCGGATGTGGCCCAGATCGAGGGCGGAGGACTGGTGCAGGTGATCGTAACCAACCTCCTCCCCCTCACCTTCTCTCTGTTTTTGAACGATACGGAGGTGCCGCAGATCGACGTCGATAGTCTGTCGATCTCGGTCGAAGTTCCCGCCGATGGAGGCTCTACGCCGACCGTGCGGGCAACCCTCTTTCGATATGTCACGACCGTATCAGGCGCCAAAACTCAGCAGCATTCGGAACTCTTCCCCTGCACCATCGAAGTGGTTGCCCAGGGGCGGCGTTTGGCGATCACCTGCATGAACCCGAACTCGGTGGAAGGCCTCTGGGTCAGTCTGGGTCTGCGCCGAGACGGGACCGGCAGCGATTTGAGCGGGCTTCAGTCCGTCCGCTTCCTGCTCAGCCAGGAGATATTGGACGCAAAGATCACCTGGGAAGATGGAGTATCGGAGAATTTGCTACCCCAATAAAACGTGATATAATGACCTATCGGGTCGCATACGGCGAAATGTGTGCTGCCTGGCCTCGTCCATCTTGTGTCACAACGCCTCAGGCCTCGTGTCATAAGGATTAGTACGTGACGTTTGCTTTGGATCTGTACGCAGAAAGGTAGTGGTACCATGCTCTGTCCCGACTCCGTTCGCTTCCTTCGGCTTCGCCGTTTCTATAGGCTTACTCTCAGTCTGCTGTTGCTCGGCGCTGGGGGGATCACTTCCCGCGTTACGGCCCAGGGCGTTCCGCCTCCTCCGACTCCTGTCACGCCCACCGCCAAGCCGGACGATAAGAAGCCTATCGTGTTGACCGAAGACAACGAGGTCCGGATCGGACGCGAGAATGCCGAAGAAAACGACAAGCACGTCACCCTGGTCACGGATGCCAAACTAGTAGAGCGGGTCAATCGCGTCGGTCAGGAGATCGCAGGGGTCGCCAACACGATCCCCATTCCGGCCAAATGGGGCAGTTCGCAGCTCAAGAAGTTCAACTACACTTTCAAGATCGTCGAAGACAAAGATGTGAACGCCTATTCGCTTCCGGGCGGATACATCTATGTGAACAAAGGTCTGCTCGACTACGTACATTCCGATGACGAACTCGCAGGCGTCCTGGCGCACGAAGTCACCCATGCATTGCATCACCACATGGTAAAACTGCAGCACGAGCAGAACAAGATCGAGAGAATCCTGATCCCGCTGATGGCAGGCGTTCTGATCGCCAGCAAAGCACAGGTCAACGACATCGGCAACGCGGTAAATGGCGCTTATCTCTATATGACCGCCAAGAGCAACACTTATGGCGTGGAGGCGGAGAGGGACGCAGATCACGGCGCAATCCTTCTTCTCACCCATACGCACTTCAACCCTGCCGGTCTCTACAGTTTCATGCTGCGCCTCGCTGTCGATGAGCGCAATCGCACCTATGGAGACCTCGGTATCTTCCGCACCCACCCGCCCGGCAACGAGCGCGCCGCCTCCGCTAAAGAGCTTCTGGAAGAGCTAAAGCTGCCGATCCAACTTAGCAAAGTCGATCCGACCCTGCTCGTCTCTATTACCATGTTCAAGGGGATCGGAACCAAGCCGGATGTGGCGGAACTAAAATGGCACGGCGTGACGCTGTGCCATATCTATCCTGCCGATTCCCAGACTGCCGAGCAGCGTGCGCAAAAGGTCGCCCGTGGCTTCGACGCCCTGATCGACAGCAGTCTGCAATCCTACGAGGTCCATGCCAGCCGTGACGGTACCAAAGTGCTCGCTCGCAGCCTCGTCGTCCTGACGGAAGCTGATGCCGCTGCCCAGGATAAAACCGTTGCCGTCCTCGCCAAGGAGGTCGCTGACGCCGTGATGCAGGTCACCCAGCGCCGCCAACTCGACAACTCTCTTTAGAACAGCCCTCTCCTCCCTCTCTTCTCCGGACTTAGGGCGAAGAGAGGGACAGTCACTATGACAAGCAGAAGCACTTATGAACCGCGAGGAGCCTCCCAGCACCAAGTGGAACGAAGCGGAACCGGACCATCGGCATCGCTGTGTTCACCACCGCTTCGAGGCACAGGCTGCGCGCATACCGGACGCGCTCGCACTGGTCTGCGGCGACGACAAACTCTCTTTCTCTGAGTTAAACAGGTGCGCTAACCAACTCGCTCACTTTTTGAAATCCAGGGGCATCGGCCCAAATCGCCCGGTATCTCTGTGTATCGAGCGCTCGACCAGCATGATCGTCGGAATGCTGGCAGTGCTGAAAGCTGGCGGATGCTACGTTCCGCTGGAGGCGGACCTGCCCGCCGCACGTCTGCACACGTTTCTCGACCAGACACAAGCCACGATCCTTCTGACCCAGAGCCCCCTCAAAAATCGATTTGGTGACTGGACCGGCGAAGTAATATGTCTCGATACAGACTATGCGGGCTGGAAATCCCTGCCGATCACCAATCCCGAGCATGCTAATACCCTGGATGACCTCGTCTACGTGATCTTTACGTCCGGTTCGACTGGCGTTCCCAAGGGTGTCGGCAATCTTCAACGAGGACTCGCCAACTACACCGCTGCGATCGCCTCCATTATCGGTCTGGACGACAACTCCTCTCCGACTCCCTGGCACTTTGGCACGGTCTCGCCATTGAGCGCCGATCTCGGCAACACCGCCGTTTTCCCCTCCCTCGCCTATGGCGGTTGCCTGCATGTGATCACATACGAGACGGCCACGGATGCGGCACGCTTTGAAGCCTACATCCACGCCCATCCGTTGGATATGCTGAAGATCACTCCCTCACATCTGCGCGCCCTGCTCTCTGCCTCCGAAGGAGAGATCCTTCCACGCCGCTATCTGTTTCTGGGGGGCGAGGCGCTCACCTGGGATCTGCTGGACCGAATACGCCAGCGCGGCCCGTGCCGAGTCATCAACCACTATGGTCCCACGGAAACGACTATTGGCTCGCTGACCTACGACACCTCGGAGGGCGGTGTCGGGCCGACGGAGAGCGCAACCGTGCCCATCGGGCGTCCGATCGCAAATACCTACCTCCACATACTGACGGAAGCGGGACAGCCGGTGGCCATCGGGGGCACGGGAGAACTCTTTATCGGAGGCGCTGGCGTTGCTTCCGGCTATCTGGGTCGGCCGGACTTGACGGCAGAGAGGTTCGTACCCGATCCCTTCGGGAGTAATCCGGAGGCGCGTCTCTACCGCACAGGCGATCTGGTGCGTCCCCTCCCGAGCGGCGATATCGAGTTTTTAGGACGTATCGATCAACAGGTGAAGATTCGAGGGTTTCGCATCGAGTTGGGCGAGATCGAGGCCGTCCTGATGCAGCATCCGCATGTGCAGGCGGCCGCCGTCGTGGCACGCGAGGAGACGTCGGGAGACAAACGGTTGGTCGCCTATGTCGTGAACCGAGAGGCCATGCCGAATGAAAACGTACTTCGAGAGCATCTGCGTGCGAAACTTCCCGACTACATGACTCCCACCGCTTTCGTTTTCCTGGAGGCGATGCCGCGCTCTGCAAACGGCAAACTCGACCATAAAGCTCTGCCCGCACCCAACACGGATCCCCTTCCGGAACCCAAGACATTTGTCGCGCCCCGCTCCCTCGATGAAGAGAAGCTGGCAGGCATATGGCAGGAGTCACTCGGGATTTCCTACGTAAGTGTCGATGCCAGCTTCTTCGAGCTGGGAGGACACTCCCTGCTCGCCATTCGCCTCCTCAGCGAGATCCGTCGCGAATTCAAAGTCAGCCTCTCCCTGGCCGAGATGTTTCGCGCCTCCACTGTTGGACAGATGGCTCGTCTCATCCAGCGCAAACAGTCTGGGGAAGACACATGGTCGCCGCTTGTCTCCCTTCAACCGCGCGGTGCGCGTCTTCCTCTGTTCTGCGCCCCGGCAGGCGGTGGCAGCGCCTTTTACTACCGCAGGCTCGCCGAGCATATCGGCCCGGATCAGCCTCTGTACGTCTTCGAGCCTATCGGCATGAATGGCGTCGATGCACCACATGAGACGGTCGAGGAAATGGCCACCTATTATATCCTCCACATGCGTACCGTACAGCCGAACGGTCCTTACCGCCTCTGCGGCCTCTCGTTTGGCGGCGTCATCGCCTATGAGATGGCCCAGCAACTCCGCGCGGACGGAGAGAAGATCGGATGCCTGATCCTTTTCGACAGCTATGCGCCTGGATACATGCCTGCCGGACAGACATCAGTCAGGAAGCCCTTGCTCTCTCTGCAAAACTCTCTTTTCAAGGTGAGATCTTATGGTGAGGATCTTTGGGTAGGGATGACACAGGGCAGTCGCACGCGCTACCTCGCCTTACGCCTCCGCAAAATCAGACAGAGATTCCAAAAAGGAACTCCCCGGACAGTGCCCTATGGGAATCCGGCTGGAATGGAGTTGCCGGAAACTTTTCAGAAAGTGCAGTGCGCCGAAGATCGGGCGCGAACGAGCTACCAACCCAAGGAGTATCCTGCACCGGTGATCTTGCTTCGTGCGCACCTGCAAACGCCGGGGGGAGAGAGGGATTCGAGGCTGGGATGGGGCGAATGGACGCAGAATATCGTGGCGATCCAGACACAGGGCACCCACTTCTCCCTGTTAGAGGAGCCTTGCGTCCAGGTCACGCTCAAACATGTGAAGAAGGCTCTCAGCGAAACCTAACCTACGCCGGGCTAAAGCCCTCCGCTCCGCTAGAGGCACTCCGTGCCCAAGGCCCGCTGAAGCGTGCACGTTTCCTGCCAGCACAAAACGTTGAGCGCTCTGGACTTTTTGCCCGATTCAGCGGGTCTTCCCTTCCTTCCAATCCCACAACTGCACCTCGATAGCGCATGCTCTTACCGCAAGCGCAGCGGCATAGTCCGGATGCACACTCAGTTCATAAAGAGACCAGTCGAACGCAGGCTCTATTTCCGAAAAGCCGCCCGATAACAGCACGCTTTCGCTGAGATGGAACGCGATCTCGATGCTTGTCAGCGCAACCGACAGTCCGCACCCCACCGCTTTGACCACCGCTTCCTTATGAGTCCAGGCACGCAAAAAGGCAGGTTCTCGCTCTTCCGGAGGAAGCCGCTCCCATACCCGCCACTCCGATGGCGACAACACGGTTTGTGCGATCTCCTCTACGTCGTTATGCTTCTTATGTTCGATGTCCACCCCCAGATCCGCCGAATTTCCGAAAGCCAACAAGGCATAGTCGCCTGAGTGTGAGACATTGAAGGTGATCTGCCTGCTATTTTGAGGAGGATCGAGAGAGGGCTTTCCAAAAGGAGAATAGAAGAAACGAATCGACTGCGGAGTGACCGTGAGGTAATGCCCAAGGAGAGATCGAAGGACGCCTCTCGTTGTCGTATAGGTGGAGCGGTCTTTCTCAAAATGGAAGCGATCCGCGCGAAGCCGTTCCTCTTCTGACAGGAAGCGCCTCCAGAGAAGAGGGTCGGCTCCCTCATCAGAGAGAGAGACACGCCAGACATGGACCTGCCCCTCATCGGGGCAGCGGGGGAGAGCGGGCTTCGACGCCCAGTGTTGATGGATCATCTTCTGTACTACAGTTGCATGCGCTCTTTGACTTCGAGGTAGCGGTTGACGAGGTCGGCGGAGAGTTTTTCGGCGGGTGAGTCGACGACGAGGACACCACGTCGGGTCAGTTCGCCGGTGGCTCGGTCGCGATCTTCCAGAACGTGCGCGGCGACCGCGCGGTTGTAAACGGCATCGGCGGAGACGCTCTCCTGGGCGGCAGCACGCAAAACCTTCGTATCGAGCAGGGTGACTGCGGCGACGAGATGCCGGGGCTGCAGTGCAGCGAGTTCGGAGATGGTCACGCGGGAGGAGTCCGGATCCCAGAGGTCGGTGAAACAGACCATCAGAGAGCGCTTGCGCCAACGGGCCTGGAGATAGGAAAGAGCGCCACGATAATCCGGTTCGGCAAGAGTAGCTTTGGCATTGTAGAGCGCTTCGAGAATGGCGTAGACCTGCGCCCTCCCCTTCTTCGGAGGCAGATAGGACTGCACGGTATCCGCGAACACCAGCAGCCCGACCTTGTCATCGGCGAGGGAAGCGACATAGGCGAGCAGCAGAGCGGCGTTGATCGCATAGTCCAGTTTCTGAATGCCGTCGATCTCCGCCAACATAGTGCGGCCCACATCCAGCACAAGCACGATGCTCTGCGACTTCTCCACCTCGTACTGCCGAGCCACCAGCTTACCGCGCCGTGCCGTGGCTTTCCAGTCGATCCGGCGCAGTTCGTCGTCGGGCATATAGTCGCGCAGACTCTCGAACTCGCGCCCAGCGCCTTGAAGTCGCGCCCGGCGAATACCCATCTGCTGCAGCCGACCTCGCCGCGCCATCAGCGTGAACTTGGCGGTCTCCAACAGGTTCGGGTAGACCTTGATCTGCTGCGGGATCGGCACCTGCATCAGACGTTGGACCATGCCCAATCGACCCCGTACCCGCAGATGCAGCCCCCCGAAATGGAAGTCACCGCGTGCGTGGGGAGTCAGATGATAGACAGCGGCATGACGGGCGTTCGGCTGGACCGTAAAGTGGAACGCCTGCGCTTCCAGGTCGTTCGGCATGGACTCCGGGGGAGTGTCGATCAACTCCATCTTGAGCGGGATCGAACTGCCGTTGCGGATCCGTACCTCGACGGCGTTCGCGACACCGAGCGACAGTTTGTCCTCGATCACGCGCTCTGCCGAGAGAACCTTTTCCAGGTCCGGCAGCAAGAACCAGTCGGCCAGCGCCAGCCCAACCAGCAGCGCGTACCATCCTAGAGCCACCACCAGAAAATTAGGGGCGATCCCCGTCAGCAACAAGGGGGCAGCCCCGGCGGCAAACAGCCACAACCAGTTTCGCGTAAACGTCAACTCGTCTTTTCCTTCTCAACAGAACGCCGTCTGCTCATCCTCTGTCTCGCCCCGTAATACACGCGTAGTTCCGTCATAGTTCCGTACTCAGGCGCAAATTCCTGCTCTCCTGGCAGAGTCGTTCGAATTCTGCACTCAATGGCGTGCGAAAGAGAGGCGTTTACTTGTAGAAAGGAGAATTGACCCGCCGTCATATTTCTGCTATACTTTGTGTGGAGGGAACGCTGTTATGGTCAAGGTACCGCGTACGCGTCGAGCGACCGCACTGCCACCGCCCAATCGCCGCACACAGGACATCTGTGGTCTGACGCTCTTTTTTCTGGGCGCCGCTGGCCTGCTCTGCCTCTGCTGGAACCAGCCCGGTCTGCTTCCCGCGCAGGTGGATGCCCTGCTGCGTCTGCTCGCCGGCTCCGGATCCTATGCGATTCCTATCCTGATGATGTTCGCCGGGGCGATGTTCCTGCTCGGCTACGAACGCCTCAACGTCACCCATTCCTCCTACGGTTCGCTGCTGCTGTTCGTCGTCTTCGTTACCGGGCGGCATTTGATGCTCGCCCCCGATCCTGGCCACTGGGACAGCGAAACGGTGCGCATGGCAGGAGGCGTGATCGGCTGGCTCTTCGGCGCACCGCTCTTTGCGCTGGTCGGCAAGGTCATCAGTTCCCTCTTCCTGGTAATGGTCGCGATTGTCGCCGTGATTCTTTTGGTAGACCAACCCTTCATCGAGATCGTGCGGCGGCTGCAGGCGCGGGGACGCGATGGGGCCTCTGTGCTCCAGCGTTACGGCCTGATTCCGACGCGTGAGCGCGAGGCCGCCCTGGCGGCAGGCCAGCGCAGTGGACGCGCCGTCTCACGGCTCCTGCCTGTGCCCAGCGAACCGACCGACGATCGCGCCGAGCGTGCGGCCCGTGTCGTAGAACGCGCCCTGGCTCCGTCGAAACCTTCGCGACAGACCGAACTCGACCTGCCTGATCCCGAGTCCGAGACTATCGATCCGGACGAGGCCACTACCTCCAACAAGCTGTTCCGTATGTTTGCCCTGACCCGCAACTGGCGCAATAGCCAGGGCGAGATCGATCAGGACGAGGAGGAGACCCCTCCCGAGCCGTACGAGTCCCCTGTTCCGGTCGAAGCGCCTGTGGCGAAAGCTGCCCCCGCAAAGCGACCCGCAAAGGCCGCGCCTGTGCTGGAACCCGAGCCTGTCGTCTCCTTGGCACCCCCTGTTCCCGCGCCCAGGTTCGTACTTCCCCCGCTGACGCTGTTGAAAGAGTCGCCGGTCGCGGTCTCGAAGCGCTCGCAATCGGAACTTGCCGATCGCGTGCAGACGATCGAACGTACCCTCGAACAGTTTAATATCGGCGCGAACGTGGTCGAAGTCGCGAGCGGACCGAGCGTGACACGCTATGAGATCCAGCTTGCGCCGGGCATCAAAGTCAGCAAGATCGTCAGCCTCGCCGACAACCTGGCGATGAGTCTTGCCGCCATCGATGTCCGCGTTGAAGCGCCTATTCCCGGTAAATCCGCCATCGGGCTGGAAGTGCCCAACGTGACGCCGGTCATGGTCAGCCTGCGCGAATGTCTGGATCAGGACGAGTTCAAAAACGCCTCCTCCAAGCTGACCGTCGCGCTCGGCAAGGATGTCGCCGGACAGTACCGCTACGCTGATCTGACCCGCATGCCGCACCTTTTGATCGGTGGCTCGACCAACAGCGGCAAGTCGGTCTGTCTGAACGTTTTGATCGCCAGCCTGGTCTATCGCAATACCCCGCGCGACGTTCAGATGCTGATGATCGATCCGAAGCGCGTCGAACTCAGTCTCTGGAAAGACATTCCGCACCTGATGCACCCGGTCGTGACCGATGTGAAGCAGGCGTCAGGGGTCTTCCGCGCCGCCCTGAAAGAGATGGACCGCCGCTACGATCTGTTTGCTGCCATCGGCACCCGCAACATCGACGGCTACAATGCGAAAATGGGCGAAGACGACTGCCTGCCCTATCTCGTGCTGATCGTTGACGAACTGGCGGACCTGATGATGCAGCAGGGGCCAGAGATCGAGACCAGTATCTGCCGTCTCGCCCAACTGGCGCGCGCGACCGGCATCCATCTCGTTATCGCCACACAGCGCCCTTCGGTGGACATCATCACCGGTACGATCAAAGCCAATATCTCCTCACGTATCGCGTTCGCGGTCGCCTCGCAGGTAGACAGCCGAACGATCCTGGACATGACCGGTGCAGATCGCCTGATCGGGCGCGGCGATATGCTGTTCATGCCCATCGATGCTGCCAAACCGGTCCGCATTCAGGGCTGCTATCTCAGCGAGACAGAGACCAACGCCCTCGTCGATTACCTGAAAGAGCAGAGCAAACCCAACTATACCATTCTGGTTCCGGAAACCACCTCCAGCTCCCACAGTTCCGGTAGTGGGGAAGCTCCAGAAGATGTGGATGATGCCTTCTTCGAGCAGGCCGTCCGTCTTGTCGTCAACAACGGCCAGGCTTCGACTTCGATGCTGCAACGCCGTTTCCGCATCGGCTACACACGCGCCGCACGCATTGTGGAGATGATGGAGGAGAAGGGCATTGTCGGCCCTCTCAATGGCGCCAAGCCGCGCGAACTCCTCGTTAGCAAAGATCAAGTCGAACAGATGTTCCGGCCTGGCGGCGCAATCCCCAGCGTCGAAGCCTATCAAGACGACGAATAACCGTATCCTCGCAAGTTCACCCTAGACCTCCTAACCCTCGCAGGTTCATGGCAGACATCTTATATAAGCAAGACCGGAAGCAAAAAGCTTCCGGTCTTTGACGCTTGTCTCGTCCAGAAGCGAGCGGGTGACGATTATTGCACACCCTCCTGCCGTGGGCAGGAAGAACTGCACCGATGTCGAAAAGACTCTTGATCTATCTATTTTGCTGGTCCTTAGCTGGTGTTTGTCAAAGTCGTATGCAGGGAGAATCTTATGTCACAAGAGATCAAACCGGAAGCGGAAATGATCCGCGATATGCTGGCTGTCAAACGTCGCGTCCAGGCGGCCAAAAGCGAGCGCAATCGGCTGGAGCGTGCCCCCGAAAAGCGGCGTAAAGTTCTGTTCATTCTCGCAGCGATGTCGCTGACGGCGCTATTGGGGCTGATGTACGATGGCGATCAGAATGCGCAAGCCGAAAAGTACGCGGAGATCGCGGCGCTACTGAAACCGACGGCGCTCTACCGCCCGGCGACCAAAAAGAAGGAGGATGCGGCGCTGCATGAGGTCGTTCTCTCTCAAGACGAAGTATTGACCGGGAAATCGGCGGCGGCAAATATCCGATTTCCAGATGAGACCGTCATCAAGATCGGACAGAACGCCGACTTCAAGGTGCTCTATAACACCTACATTCGCACGGAGGGCGCGCGACGCCGGGGCTTCCTGCTCAGCGTTGGGCGTATCTGGACACGAGTCAGCAAATTTCTCTCCGGCAGTTCCGAATTCAAGATCGAGACACCGACGGCCCAGGCTGCTGTACGCGGCACCCGATTCAGCGTCAAAGTCTCCAAAAATGGAGCGACCTATATTTCCGTCTACGAGGGCAAAGTGGATGTGCTGGTAAAGCGCCTCGGCCCGCCCGCCATCTCCGTGCTTGCTGGCCAGGAGATCACCGTCCCCCCGGATGCGAAGCAGACTCCTGCCGTGCTCGCCATGGGCGCCTCCGAAACCCAAATTTGGAAGACACAACAGACCGACTCACTGGGCGCGGATGCGGATGTGCTGGCCGAGCCGAAGAATAAATGGCGTCATTCACTCACCAATTTCGAAGAGCAGTACATTATGCGCCTCACCGCCCGTATGGCGGAAAAAGTACACTTGAACCATCTTGCCGGACATGCCGCAGATGATCCGGATCGTGCCGCGTATGCTCGCGCTCTCCATGCGGCCCGCGCACTCCAGGCCGCCATCGCCTCCGCAGACGATGCTACCACCGGCTATCCGTCGGAGGTCGCCCTGGTCGATCTGAATGGACTGGGCTTGGACGCCGCCGCTGTCGCTTCGATTCTCGACAATATCGACGGAGGTCGTCTGTTGCTCTACGAGAAGACCAGCGACGGCTTTCGAGCGCAGATCCGGGCCAAATCGCCCAGCGGGGCGCTGATCGAAGTCCGCCAGGACGCGATCAAAACACTCTCAGGCGGCTCTTAGTGGCCGCACGGAGTTCGAGGGCAGAGGCAAGGCGCGCCCTGCTTCCAGCGATTATCGCGGCTGTTGCGGCATTCGCGGCCTTTCAGTTCGTCCCTCCGCTGCGCAGTTACGAGGCGACCGCGCAGGATTTCCGGTTCCGTCTGCCTCACCAACGCCGTCTCGATCCGCGTGTCGTCATCGTTGCGCTCGACCAGCAGACCCTGGACTCCCAGGGGAGAACGAATCGTACGCATCCCCGCCTCCGCCATGCCCAGCTCCTGCACCGGCTTCAAGCCGCAGGAGCTGCCGTGGTGGGTTTCGATGTACTTTTCGACCAGCCCGCTGACGATCCTGCCGATGACAACACGTTCGCGCAGGCGATCCGGAGCCACGGCAAGGTCGTGCTCGGCCTCTATCAGCGGGCCAATCGTGGAGAGACCGTCAGCGAGAGCGAGCGGACGGTCGTGGTGGACCCTGCGGCCCAGGATTGGCTGAACCTCCACGGCCTTCCATTACCGGTACAGACCAACGATGTACCGATCAACGCCTACACGCTCGGCCTGCCGACGCCCGTTCTGCGAGAGGCGGCAGCCGCTGTCGGAGCGGTAGACGTGCCTGCGGAGAGCGGAGTCTATCGCAGTGCACGGCTCTTCACGGAGGACAATCAGGGGCACTGGTGGCCCGGTCTGTCCACCGCCATGTTTGACCAATTCACTTCCCCCAACCCGCCCATGCTGAAAGACGCCGGCCCCCTGGCAACGCCGGCGGACGTTCTTCTCGCACAGCAGATGCGTTCCGCTCCCGACAGCACGTTGCGCATCGATTTTGTGGGGATTCCTGGCACGATTCCGCATCTCTCCTATGGCGATATTTTGGACGACAATCTGCTGCAACGCGTCTCGGTGCGTGGCAAGATCGTTCTGGTAGGCGAAACACACGGCACCGCCGACGACAAGCCCAATCCGACCTCCCCGATCGCCAAGGGCGTGGAACTGCATGCCAATCTCCTGAACGGCATGCTTGCGCACCGATTTCTCCACACCCTGCCCCGGTATGTGGAGTTGGCCATCGATCTCCTTTTCGCGCTCGCGGCTGGCCTCTGCCTGCTGCGCCTTCGGACGGGATGGGGTGCGACCGCCGTCGCCGGAATCGCAGGAGGTTATCTGGTTCTGTCTCAGATGCTCTTCAGTGGTCCCGGACTGTTGCTGCCGATCCTGGGTCCGCTGGCCGCAGGCGCGTTCGCGGCCTGGAGCGGCGTGCAGACCCGCCTGGCCGAAGAGGAGACCGCGCGACGTCGGGTAGAAGCGCACTGGCGCAGTTATGTCGGTCCCGACGTGATGGAGGAGATCCTCAACAATCCCGGTCTTGCCGAAGGGCAAGGCATCGAGGTCAATGCGACCATCGTCTTCTCCGATATTCGCGGCTATGCCGGTCTTGCCGAAAAGCTCGCTCCGGAAGTCGTTTTCCGACAGATCAACGAGCATTTCGACGCCATGGCACAGATCGCCTTCGCCTACGGCGGCACGGTGCTGGGAGTCACCGGAGATGGCCTGTTGATGGTGTTCGGCTGGCCCAATGCGCATGCCGACCATGTCGATAGAGCCGTGCTCGCGGCGAGAGAGATCGCCGCAGGCCTGACTCCGCTCAACCAACGCTGGACCGCAGAAGGTCGTCCTGCGATCGACATCGGACTGGGTCTACACTGCGGCGACGTGATCGCAGGCCGGGTCGGCAGTGAGGAGGGCAGCCAGATGACGGTGATCGGCGATGCGGTCAATATCGCCGCCCGCGTCCAGGATCTGAACAAACCCCTTCAGACCCGCATCCTTATCACCGACGAAGTGCGCCGCAAACTGACGGTCACGGTCGCATTCGGCAAATCGGAGCAAGTCACCCTGCGCGGTCGCACCGAAGGCATCCTCGTCCACGAACTCCTTCCTGCCACTACGGACGGCCACTGATTCCCATGCGATTTTTACCACCCGCTACGCTAGAGGACACAGAGGGCTGGCTTATATGGGAGGTGTCGATGTCGGCGGAGACGGAGTTTCTGGAAAAGATCGTCGCGCGGGCGCATAGTGCGGATGCGGAGACGCGCAGCGCCGCCTTAAAACAGTTGTTGGAGCTGCCGGATGAGGCGCTTCTGCATCTGTTGGAGAATCGTAACCGACACACCGGTGTGCTGGGAAGGAGGCTGGCGCGGCGAATGATAAGCGCCCTTCCCTACTCAGCGTTCGGGCTGGTGGTTGCCATCGTTCTCAGCAAAGGTGCGGCCACTCATCTACACCTCTTCTGGTTCTTTGCCTGGCTGGTCGTCGCATACGGGGTCACGCTGTCCATCGCGTGGGCTTCCGGCGTGCGCTCCCTATGGTGGTATGGCCGCGAAGGGAGTGCGCATACCGGCATGGTCCAGAAGCTGCCGTTGCCGCTGGTGACGCTGTTGGCAGGAAGGACGAATCCCCGCTTTCTTCCCGCACTGTTGTCCGAAATCGCCCTGCATGAGTCTCTGTTCGAGCGGTCCATAGCAGGGACGGATCGGGTGCCGCCAATCTTGCCGCTGGCTCCTGCCTTCTCGCCTATCGCGCTCCGCCAACGGGCAGATCCGCATCAGTTTATGCAGTATCGACGTCGCTATCGGAAGGGAGTCCAGGGGATTCTGACGCGGATCCAAAGGGAGGAGAGGATCGAACTCAATGTGGAGGAGCAGTACGGGTTGTTGCTGCTTCTGCAACTCCCGGAGGAAGATGTCCAGGGCACCCTCTGCATATTGGAACGCCTGCCGTGCTGGGGAGACGCTCAGGCGGCTCCGGTTTTGAAGCGTCTGATTCGGGAAAAACACTGGTATGTCGGCAGCGAACAGGTGGAAGTGGCGGCGCGGCAATGCCTTGCGGAGTTGCAAGCCCGCCTCCACAGCCATCAGCAGGGCAGTACCTTGCTAAGACCTATCGACGGCACGGATGCGACTACACCGCAGGCGTTGCTGCGCCCCGCCGCCGTGCCACGGGAAAGCGCGCCTGAACAGCTTCTACGCCCCGAGAATTCTCCGCCACCGAAAGAGCCATGACAGAGCCGAGGTTCTGCCCGTGCGGTTGACGTTCCGTTCCCTGTCCGCTATAATGAGAAAGAAGGACGCACGATGCGTCTCCCAATACGTCTCTCATTCTGCTCGACTCCTATCGGGATATTCCATTGAACACTATTGTCGTTGCCAGGCGGGAACGGCCGATTTCGGCGCCCGTAAAAGCCGGATTGATTTTCCTGCTGACCCTCCTGACACTGCTCTATTTTCCGCTTTGCCTCCTGGCTCTGCTGCTAATCGGGTGCCTCCTGATAGCGGATCTGGCGCTGTTGGTCGTCCTGCTGCGGTTGGCACGACCGGGGGCGGCGCTGCCGCCGATGCGCCGGATGTGGCGGTTGGCGCGGGTGATTCTGTCCACCTTTCGCAGTCCCCGAGAGGGCGCGAAATACCACATCGCGCTTACCGAGGCGGAGGCGCCGCATCTGTTTGCGACGGTGCGGAACTGTGCCCGGCGGATCGGTTGCGCCATGCCCGACTCCCTCGTTTTAGAGATGACCTGTGGCGCCTGGGTGCGCTTGGAAGGTTATCGCTCAGGACACGGTCGCAGCACGCTGGGACTGGGCTTCAATCTCCTGACAGGATTAGGGCAGGAGGAGATCGAAGCCATCATCCTGCACGAGATGGCGCATGCCCTGCTGGTACAGCGGGGAGCCAAGAAGATCGGCATGCAGGGCGTGTCGCGGTTCGTGCGATTGGTCGAAGAGACCCACGATCTCATACAGCGCGAAGCGCCTCTTCAGGGCGAGATATGGGGCCATTTCTGGACTGCAAATCTGCTGGCGCGGTTTTGCAGTCTGCTGGCTGCCGCCGGGGTTCGGATGTACGCGCTCTATTCGCGGCAGGACGAGTTCGACGCCGACCGCTCCTCGGCCTTACGCTGCGGCGGTGCAACCTTCGGGAACGCTCTGCTCAAGAGCGCGATCCTGGACGCAAAGGCCGCAGAACTCTCGTGGCAAGACTGCGTGATGCAGAGTCAGCGTGAAGGCAGTTACACCGACTGGATGCGCGGCAAACTCCGCATTCAGGACGAGAAGGAACTGGCGAAACTGCGCCGGGAAGCCATCGACCAGGATCGCCGTTCGCACTACAGTTTTCATCCGACCATGGAAGACCGAATCGCCCAGGTCATGGACAAAGCGTCGGGCAGTTCTCCCCTGATGCAGTCTGCGCCGGCCGCGCCCTGGTTCGCGGATTCCGACGCCACCGTGGATCGCCTGTTCAGCCTGATCGAGCGGGCGCTCATGGAGGAAGAGCGCGAAGAGAGCGAAAACCTGAGCCGCTGGGAGCGCACGCGCCGCACACGGAGGCGTACAAGCACACTGGAGGTCGTTGGCGTCATCCTGCTGATCTTCGGGGGGGCCGTGCTCCTGGTGGGCATCGTGGCGCCAGGTGACATGGAGGCGAAGGAGCAGACGCTCACGATTGCAGGCGGCCTTGCGGCGATGATCCTCGGCATCGCGCTCCACCGATTGGGAGCGCCCCCGGAGCCGGAGATGCTGCCGGCGCCCGAATTCAGCCTCTTCGAAGACTCGCTGGAGAAGATCTGGTCGGCCAGCGGCAACTATGCGCCCCTGCTGCAGGGGACTCTGCCCACAGCGGGTGGCCCGGCTGCTTCGGCGGGACGCGCCGAGCGTTTGCAGTACTGGACGGAGCGCGGTCAGTCCTCTCTCCAGCGTTGCGACTATACCGGGGCGCTCTCCGCAGGACTACAGGCGCTGGAA
>JAYUMV010000173.1:0-3810 GCA_043762265.1 Chthonomonadaceae bacterium
AGTTCCGGGCAGCGATTGGCAGGCGGCTTGCCGGACCATGCTTCCGTCAGGGCATCGACTGCGCCCAGTTTGCTGCCGTCGGGCAAAAGGATCCCGAACCACGTGGCCGTCGCCTCCTGCTTGAAGCCCCATGCAAACGCATATCCCCCGAGACAGAGGCTCTGTCCCTTTATCGCGGAATCCCAGGTATTCCGGTAGAGGGCAGCCTTCGCGGTGCTGCTCAACTCCGGAGTCGCGCCGAAATCGTTTTTGCCGGTCTCCCAAACTCCGGGCGGGCCATACTCGGTCAGCACATAGGGTTTCGTCCCGCCTGCCGCCTTATACCGCGCTGGAATGGAAGCACCCCCGCCATACGAGTTGATCCCGACGACATCGATGTCCGGGCAGAGGCGATGGATGTTTTTGACTCGGTCGCCGCCGATCTCGGCGACGACGGTCATGGTGGGATGGTTGGGATCGAGACGCTTGGCCATCGCTGCGATGTTGTTGATCGCCGACCAGATCGCCGCATTATCGCCCTTTTCGTAGCCTTCCATCTCGTTCCCAATGCCCCACATCAGCACGGCCGGATGGTCTTTGTAGCGCAAAATCGCTTTCTTCGCCATCTCGTACTGTGTCGCGACCTGCTCCGCGTTGTTATAGTCGAAACCGTGCTCTTTATGGCCCAGCCAGATCCCAACGGTGACCGTCAGACCCAGACGCTGCGCCTCGTCCAATTGCCCACCAAGATCGTCCGCCCCCCAGGTCCGAACCGAGTTGCCGCCGCTATCGTGGAGCAGCTTGCGCGCCCCGTCGCCTCCGCCGCCCTTGATGAGGAACGGCACGCCATTGCGCGTCAGATGAAACGCCCCGTTCTCCTCGACGATCTTGACGACCGTCGGCTTGCCCTCTACCGCCTGCAAGCCCTGCGCCTGGCCCCATGTCAACAATCCGCCTGCGATCAGCAGGCTCTTTCCGATCTGCAAACCCTTCCACTGGATCATTCTGCGCTCCTTATCCCGCCAACGATGGCGTCTCCTAAACGTAGAAACCGAATACTATTCTTCTCACCCGACTTGAATCAGCAGGTATCGCCGGGCAGCAGCGTGACCGGCAGCATCGTCTCGACCGGAATCGTTTCGCCACCGATCCTCCGCACCAACAAATCGACCGCTTGAACCGCGACTTCCACCCAGGGACAACCGACGGTCGTCAGGCGACGCGCTGGCAGCTTGTCGTCCAAGAACCCATCGAAACCGGTGACCGCAATCTGATCGGGAACGCTGACGCCGCGCTCGACACAGGCGCGCAACAGACTGTAGGCGGTGCGGTCGTTCCAACAGGCGACTGCAATGGGATGTTCTTTCCGCCAGGCCAACAGATCGTCGAGAACGGCGTTCGCGTCCTCAATAGGCACTCGGAAAACTCTGGAATGGTCGGGAGGTACCGTGCAATCGCGCAGAAGAGCTTCCCAGGCAGCGCGCCGACGTTCGACGGATGCCAGTTCGAAATGCGGCGCCAGAAATGCAAACTGTCGATAGCCCCGTGCAATCGTCTCTTGGACGATCTGCTGCATGCCGCTGACATCGTCGCACGTAACGGCGGGAAGGTTCGGCAAGGGATCGGCGAGAGCGACGACGTGCATGGCAGACGCGCTCAACCGCGCGACCAGGGGATCGTCCGGGGAGGTATGCAGAAATAGGCCGTCCATGCGTCCATCCCGCAACGCGTTGAACGTGTCGTCTGAAGTGCGACCCGCATAACCGCAGTGCAGCAATAGGTCGAGACGATGGCGGGCGCAGGCCAACTGCAATCCTCCCAGAATTTCGGAGAGAAAGTCGTTGCGGGCATCGTAGCGGTGACTCGTGTAAAGGCCGACAACGTGGGTTCGGCCTCGGCGCAGCGACTGCGCCAGGGCGTTGGGCTGGTAGTCGAGGCGTTGCGCGGTCGCGAGAATGCGCTCCCGCGTCTGCACGGAGACCCGGTGCTGGTCATCCCCCTTCAAGATTCGTGAGACAGTCGATTGCGACAGCCCCAACTCCCGCGCAATATCTTTGGCTGTGACCGGCATCTACGCTCCCAGAACTTCCGAAATCGCTTTATTGAGCAATCGTATGCGCACACTGCGCATACGATTGCGCACCGCTGGATTATAACGCATAGAGTGAGCCGTTGTCAAGACACTCTCTTCCGTGCAAGCAGGAAAAAGGAGACGTGCTGTGGAAAACGAGCGACATATTCCTCTCTACAGGAGCCACCGAGAAAATGCAACTCAAAGCCCGCCTGTCCGTGCTGAGCGCACTCGCCGTTCTCGGCCTTACCGTCCCGTTCGCTTCCGCTGACAACTGGCCTCAGCCTGCCGGACCTCATGGCAACTGGAGTGTCGCCGGGCACAATGTCCCTATCCATTGGAGCCTCACCCGCAACGAAAACATCGTCTGGCGCACGACGCTGCCAGAGGAGGGGCAGAGCGGGATCGCGGTATGGGAGGATCGGCTTTTCCTCACGACTATGAAGCCGCTCGCACCCGATGCCACGAAGAAAGAGGGTCACGAGGTCGTCGGCTACTGTCTCGACAGCCATACGGGTAAAATCCTCTGGACCGTCGATCTGCCGGGTATCGAGGACAGCGTCTATGCCTACGGATTCAGCGATTCTACCTCCGCCTCTCCTGTCACCGATGGCAAACACGTCTGGTTCTACAACACCAGTGGCTCGCTCGGCTGTTACGACTTCAAAGGCAACCCGGTCTGGATGCGCCGCTGGCAGCCGACCAACGGTCGGCCTTTCAATAAACAGTTCGAGCCGATGCTGATCGGGAACACGCTGGTCAACATGGAGCCGCGTGATCTGGACGACCCTAAACGCGAGACCAAAGATCCCTGGAACTATTTGCGCGGTCTCGACAAGAACACCGGCAAAACTCTCTGGGTCTCCGAAGACTCCCTGACGCACTACAACACCCCCGTGTTCGGACATCTGCCCAATGGAACCCCTGCAATTCTGCAAGGACGCGGTGGCTACCACGATGTGCCTGAGACGCCGATCGGTCTGACACTGACCAGTCTTGCAGCAGGGCAGGAGGGCAAGGCGCTCTGGCGCTTTCCAGCCGCCGGTAAAGCGCTCTACACGCAGCACTGGGACAAACAGCACGCTTACTGGTTCGCGCAGGACACCTCCGACCATCAGGTAATCGACATCAAGTCCGGAAAACTCCTTAAGACGCAGTCGCTGGTCGATAAGGTGGACTATCGCAAGTTCGACCCGAAGACCGGGCAGTACGTGCTGCTGCACGATATCAGCCTCAAGCAGGCCAGTCCTCCGACCGTGGTCTTTCCCTCCCAGTTCTGCAACATCGTCACCGAAGGGTATCACTACTTTCTCTGCTTCACGGATGAAAGCCAGCATCTCGGGCCAGCCTACTGTATCGGACGCGTCAACATCGTGACCGACAAGGTCGAGTATCTTGAACTTCCGGTCTCCGTCGTGCGGGCTCCCGGTCAGGCCGACCACTTTATCTGGGGGCAGCCGCAGCCTTCCTCCACCGTCAACTCCCGTGGTATCGACGTGGCAGAAGACCCACGCTCCAAACGGGACGGCTGGTACTGGTGTTATCTCGGCAGCCCCACCTGTGTGGACGGTAAGATCTACATCACGACGATGCTCGGACTGACTTATGTGATCGACGCCCGTGTGAAGACTCTCGACGCCAAAGCGCTGCTGTCGGTCAACGATATGGGGCCAGCGGGCACGACTTGGAGCCTCAACTCCATCAGCTATTCCAACGGCAAACTGTTCAACCGCAGCATCAAAGAGGTGATCTGCATCGGC
>JAYUMV010000174.1:0-51253 GCA_043762265.1 Chthonomonadaceae bacterium
AAAAAGCGACCGGATCACATATCGGGGGGCTTTTCTCACGGGCCAATTCCAGCCCGTGTACCTCCTCTTCATACCATTGCATAACCGATTCCTCTCAACCATATTCTCTCCGAACCGCCGTCCATTTCCACGCCGCTCTGGAGAACTCCTCCCTTTAGACGCTCAAGGCACGAAAACCGTTCCGACACAATCGGATTGCATCGGAACGGCTGTCACATGCAACGAGCTTCCTTCTATCGGGCGGCCCCGTTTTGTGAGGGCGGGCGATAACGAGGTTCGTTCTGTCGCGCGTCTGCGTTTAGCGCGGGCCAGCGATGCGGAAGGCAGGATCGAGGCGAGCGGAGAGAGACTCGATGAGATAGACGTAGGCATTGTCGAGATGCCAGATCTGCACGTTGCCGTTGCCGTCACGCATGACCACGTCCGGGCGACCGTCTCCATCGAAATCGGCGACCGCCTCGACGTGATAACCGGGAGAAGGCATTACCGAAACCACTTCTCCGCCCACGACCTGCACTCCGTTCAGATACCAGACCACCAGAGCGCCCGTGGTGACGTTTTGAAAGAGCAGATCCGGCTGACCGTCGCGGTTGAAATCTCCCACACCGACGACTTTATAGCCTGCTGCCGGAATCTGGCTGATAGCGCTGCCATTGCCGATCGGCATGGCTCCATCCATGTACCAGACGACCACCTTGTTGGTGTTCTGATCCTGAAAGACGAGATCGAGCTTGCCATCCCCGTTAAAGTCTCCGGCGCCGACGATCTTACATCCGCTCGCCGGGACTCGCGCTACCATGGGGTTGCCGATGATGTTGGGGCCGTCCATATACCAGTAGGCGATCTGGTTGGTGGTAAGGCTCTGAAAGATGTAGTCGGGTTTGCCGTCGCCGTTGAAGTCGCCACTGGTCACGAGCGGATAGTCACTGTTGGGGATGTTGGGATAGAGCGCGCTATTCAGCACGAGCGTATCGTTTTGAAACCAGGTTCCGATCTGATTGGACGCGATGTTTTGCAGAACCAGATCAGACTTGCCATCGCCATTGAAGTCGTTGCGCCCGAGCGCGGTCTGCAGCGCGGCTGCCAACTGACAGCCGAGCGCGCGATGGGTGGCAGGATTGGGGTGAATGCCGTCAAAGGACTGGGCCGTGCCAAGCGGTGTCTGTGCTGTCAGCCCGATCTGTGCGGTCGGGCCGAGGTTGAGAAAAGTCACCTTCTTATCGGACGGTTGGGCCAGAGTGTACTGCGCATAGGCGAGTTGCAGCGCCTGCGCCTGGAAGCCCCCGAATGGGACGACCAGGACAATCTGGCTGGAAGGCAGGTAGTTGCGCAGGCGCTGCATGCAGGCCAGCACATTGACCGTGACGGTTCCGGGAAGGGATCCGAAAATGGAATCGTTGGTGCCTATGTTGATGAAGACATAGTCCGGATCCGGGAAGGTGTTTATCAGAGAGAACCGTGGCGTCTGCGCATAGTACTGCGCGAAGGAATCGCCAAAGAAACCCAGGCCGGTCGTCGGAGCGATATTGCAGGCCCAGCCCTGTCCGGGAGTCCCGACAACCCCATACTCGGCATTGAGGAGTTGGGCGCAGGTGACGGTAAAAGCCTGCCCCGCATCGTCCAGGGGGGTCATTTTATCTCCGTCGGTGATGCTGTCTCCGTAGAAGAGGATTCGCTTCGGCCGTAAGGCGCTTGAGGTCGAGACGGTCGCGCCTGCATCGAGCGTCAGACCGGAGACTCGGAGCGATTGGGCGGGAGCGAGGTATCCGTTCAGCAGGGGGGTCGCCTTGGTCCAGCGATCCTGGTGGTAGTCGGAAGAGACCAGCCAGAACTGAAGGGTATGCGCGGTCGTGGTCAGACCGGTCGCCAGGGTCATCTGGGTATCGGTGAGGGACAGGGAATGCGCCGGATAGAGCGTACCATCGATCCGCCACTGCACGACGAGCGTGGTCGCATTACCGCCTGCCGGGATACCGAGGGTGTCGAGGTTGAGCACAGCCTGCGTGCTGTTAGCAAAGCTCAGCGTGAAATAGGCGCCGGGCTGATTGGTAACGGTCTCGTCCACGGTACTGGGGGAAGCCATGGCGCTGAAAGCGCTGAACTTGATTTTGCCGGGCACATTCCAGTTGTATGGGCTGAAAAACCAGTGGGAGTTCGAAATCGGAATCGTGATTGATTGACCATAGAGGGTCTGGGGAAGCACGAGCAGCGAGATTAGCAGAAACCACAATCCATAACGCAGTCGCATTGAGAAACCTTTCCGGCAGAATTCGCCCAGAGTCTTGGGGAAGTACCATTGGGTACAAAACTCTGTGGGTGGAAGATAGGGGAGGCGGGGAACGTCGTGGTTACCGAGGATAGTATACCAAAGAAGCAGACGATTCACTTATGCACGCATGGTTGTTAGGGCGCTCACGCATAGGCCATGTCCTAAAATCGCTCGCTATTTGCGAGCACGATCAGAAAAAGGTAGAGGTGCCCGAAGGGGGCGATAAAGTCGGCCTTTGGACACCTCAAAAGACGATTCAGACGGCGATGGCGTTCGTACGCAGCGCCTCCTCCAGGCTCGTCTGGCCTTCGACTGCCTGCCGTACTCCCTCCGCTATCAAGGTGCGCATGCCTTCCGCTAACGCAATCGTCGTCAGCGCGGCGGTATCCGCTCGATGCAGGATCGCCTCTACGACAGGGCGCGTGGAGGGCAGCAGTTCGTAGAGAGCGACCCGACCCCGATAGCCCGAGTGACGACACCGATCACAGCCCATTCCGCGCAGAAAAACGGCGTTCGCTGGGATCTCATAGCCGCCTGCCCCCGCGAGACGGCGCGCCTGTTCCAGGAGCGGGTCCGTGGGGAGGATCTCTGTGGGCATGCGGCAATCCACGCAGAGCCTCCGGGCGAGGCGCTGCGAAACGACGCCTGTCAGCGTGCGCGCCAGCAGAAAGGGCTCCACGCCACGATCCAGAAGGAACTGAATCGTCTCCACTGCGCTTGTCGCCGGCATCTGACCGAGCACAAGATGTCCGGTAAGCGCCAGTTCGTTCGCGGCCACGGCCGCGTCCCGATCCAGCAGGTCACCGATCATCACGATGTCCGGGTCTTGCCGCCAGATCGCATTCAGGATGGTTCCGAATGTGAGGCCGATGCGCTCGTTTACCTGGGTCTGAGTGACGTGGGGCAGGGTATATTCGATGGGATTCTCGACCGACATCGCCTTCCTTTCCGGCCCCGCTACCTGCTGTAGCGCCGCGATGAGCGTGGTGGTCTTGCCGCTGCCGGTAGGACCGCTGAAGAGGATCAGGCCGTTGGGACGCGCCAGCCACTCCCGCAGCGGATGCTCCTCCCCGATTCCGATCTGCTTTAGCGTGACGAGCCCCTTGGCCCGATCAATGATGCGCACTGTGAGCGCCTCACCGAAGAGGGTGGGCAGGAAGGCCAGATGCAGTTCGAACTCCTGTTCCCCCTCGGTCAGCATCACGCGGCCGTCCTGTGGCAGGCGCTTCTCGTTGCCTTCGGCCCCCGCTTCGATCTTGGCGCGAAGCAACAGGGCGTCCTGCAGGCGCATCGGCATCCGGCGTATTTCGTGCAGGACACCTGCCTGGCGATAGCGCAGCAGGAAGCAGGCGACACCCTCCTGCCGGGTCGGTTCGGCGTGAATGTCGCTCGCCCTGCGTGCGATGGCGAGGCGCACGATCGCCGCCAGGAGCTGGGTGACCTTGCGTTCGCCGATATCGGCCAGCGTTTCCTCCTCTTCCGGTAGGGTCAGGCCGAGGTTCGCGAGCTCCGTGCCGAAGAAGGTCAGTTCCGTGTCCACGGCAGCGACGGAGGTGACGGCGGCGACGGGGCCGCGTTTCAGGTAGCGGGTCAGATCGAACTTGCTGAAGCGCCACTGTCGTCCTGCCTTCAGGCCAGTCAGATCGCCCTGATTCAACAAGCGATAGAGTGTCGGTCGGCTGATGCCCAGGAACTTCGCCGCTTCGTCCAGAGAGAGCAGCGGATTTGCTAGCTTCGCACGGGACTTTTCCAGGGTGACGCCTGCCTCCGTCAGCAGTTGAAACGCCTGCCCTGTGCCCTCCCGCAGCAGACCCAGCAGCAGATGCTCCGTGCCGATAAAGTTTTGATCCAGTCCTTGCGCCTCCGCCTCCGCCCAGGACAGAACCTTCGTTCCGCGCTCATCCCACTCCGGGGAGCCGTTTTCAGGTCGGGTATCCGCCGCCTCCGTCGATTCTGGGCGGGTTTCGGCAGAGGAAGCGCCCTTTCCAGGCTCTTGCGCGTTCAGGAAGGTCGCTAGGGTCGAGCGTATTTCCGCGAGGTTGCCGCCCGCCCGCTCGATAAGCAGCATGCCTACGGTATCGCTCTCCCGAAGCATGGCAAAGAGCAGGTGTTCGGGGCTAATTTCGCTTGCACCAACCCTGGCCGCCTCCTGACCTGCGATCTGTACGGCGACTTGTGCTCTTTCGGTTAGTCGTTCCCACATGATAAACCGTCCCTTTGTGGCTCACGCTCTCTTGGGAGGCGCGGATTCGATTCATCATATCAAATCAATTTGTAAAATACCATAATATGATCAAAAGAGTCAAGCGCGCTGGTGTGAGCATGCAGCCAGCAAAATCTGCACTCTTTCCTCGGGCAGCGCAGAACCTTCCTCTGTCCAGGAAGGTATCGGAGACTTCCGGGGTGAATGAACTCCTTGATACACGGCCCCGGCTTCCAGCGGCACATGCGTGCGCGTAGCATGCGGTGGAAGCGCAGTTTCGTGGGGTTACACATCGAGGAGGATCCTGTGACAAACACAATTTCGCGGCGTGGACTGCTGACCGGAGCGGCAGCCATGGTGGCCGCCCCGACGATCGTTTCCGCTTCCGCGCTCGGCAGGCAGGGCACGGCCCCGAGCAAAAAAATTACCATCGGCGTTGTCGGCGTCGGCTATCAGGCGCGCGGCCACGTGAACTATCTCGTGCGCAACGACGATGTGAAAGTCCTGGCGGTCTGCGATGTCGATACCACGCGGCGCGAGAACGCCAAGAAGATCGTCGAAGACTGGTACTCGAACGATAAAGAGTACAAAGGCTGTTCCACCTACAACGATTTTCGCGAACTGATCGCGCGCAAGGACATTGATGCCGTGCTGATAGGCACGCCCGACCACTGGCACGCTCTCGTAGCGACGGCGGCCATGCAGGCTGGCAAAGACGTCTACTGTGAAAAACCCCTCACCCTCACCATTGCGGAAGCCAAGCTGCTCATCGACTGCGCTCACAAGCACAAGCGTATCCTCCAGACGGGCAGCCAGCAGCGCTCCTCCAAGGAGTTTCGAACGGCGTGTGAGGCTGTGCGCAACGGGCGTATCGGCAAGGTGAAGCAGGTCTATGTCGGAGTCGGAGCTACCAGCCGCCCGTGCGATCTGCCGGGCGAACCCCAGGAACCCGGTCTGGACTGGAACATGTGGCTCGGACAGGCGCCGGAGCGGCCCTACAACTCGATCCTCAGCCCGCGCGGCATCCACAACTTCTTTCCCAACTGGCGCAACTATCGCGAGTTCTCCGGTGGTATGATGACTGACTGGGGCGCACATCACTTCGATATCGCGCAGTGGGGCCTAGGCATGGATGAGAGCGGCCCCATCGAAATCACGCCGCCCACCGATCCCAAGGCCGAGCATGGCCTGCGCTACCTCTATGCCAACGGCGTCGAGATGTTCCACAACGACTTCACCGACCCCGACGGCAAATCGCGCGATGGCGTTCACTTCATCGGTGAGAGCGGGACGATCCATGTCAATCGCGGGCAATTGGAAAGCTGGCCGCCCAACATCGTTACGGATCCCCTGGGCGCTTCCGAGAAACCGCTCTACAAGTCCTCCAATCATCAGCAGAACTGGATCGACTGCATCAAGAGCCGTGAAAAGCCCATCTGCAGCGTCGAGATCGGCGCCCATTCCGCCACAGTCTGCCACCTCGGCAACCTGGCCTACTGGCACGGCCGCACCCTGAAATGGGATCCGGTGAAGTGGCAGTTCGTCAACGACAAAGAGGCCGATACCTGGCGCGACCGCGAGCGCCGCTCCCCCTGGCAACTTCCCAAGGCCTAAATCCTTGTGAGACACCGGAATGCACGCAACCGCCCGACGAGAGAACTCTCTCGTCGGGCGGTTGTGCGGAAAGCAAACGTTCGACACGGACAACGCGATTAGGACATGTCTCCGTAGAGGGTCTGGATATAGTTGATCTGACCTTCGTGGTAACACATGTTCCAATACATGAAATCCGCGAACTCAGCCCAGTTGATCTCCTTCTTAAAGAAAGGATCCGTAAATCTCTCTGCCAGGCGCGCAGACGGGCAGGCTTCTACCGCAGCAGCCAATGCCTCCGTGCCTGCCGTGAACGCTGCCATGACCTTCTCCTGGCTATCAAGAGTGGCCTTTTGCACCGCATAGGCATCCCAGTCCGGGTTGGGAACCTCGCCCGTCAGAAACCCGGCGGCGAGAAATCCGTTCAGCAGGCCGCACTCGATCATCTGATCCTGCGCATCACGGCCAGAGTGGCTTTCGCCGCTTTCGACCACTGCCGGAGGCTTCCAGGTCTGACGGTCGGCGGGCATTTTGCCGAACGCCTTTTCGAGGTCTTTGCCTGCCGCGCGAAGGCGCGACGCGAGAAAATGGGCCAGGTTGATTTCGCTCATGGATTGTTTCTTTCTTTCCGTGCGTACCCAGAACGCGCCGGGTCTCTATGGGGTTCGTCGTTGACGGTTTCGCTCCTTGGTGAGCGCGGGCAACGCTCCTCTCTTCGGAGCGCCTACCGCCAAACATTCGACGTTTAGGGCATGGAATCCTTGCAGTACCGCGTGTTTCCTAGCTTTTTCGCTGATAAGGGGAGGGCTACTTCTTCAGGCTGCAGAAATGCCTGTTGCATCTCCGAAAAAGAGTAGGATTTGAGTGGCTTTCCAACGACGAATACCTCACTTTCAGCCCAGATCAGCGGACGCTCTGCCGTTATCGACTATCCAAGGGGGCCAATGTTCCGCTGTTGCCACAGTTCGATATTCGATCCTCGGGAATAGGCTTGCACGTGTCGCCGAACGGCAAATGGCTCTTGTGGTCCAAAGCCACGGCGACAGGCAACTCCGGAATGTCCATTCATAAGCAAACGCAGAAGTTCTCCGCCGTCTATCCGGAACACTGGACCCCGGATAGCAGACACATTCTGGGCCGTATTCTTTCTAATCATTTCGGTGGGGGATGGAAATGTGGGATCTTCGATGTCCCTGGCAATCGCATCCGTCAAATCCTGCCGGCCGATCAGAGTTTTTATCTCTCCTCGGACACCCGCATGGTCGCTCCGAACCGTCTGCTGCAGATCTTACCGAAGGACTTTTCGACCACGCTGGGCGTGGTTTCTTTCAATAATCTTGTTGAAAATCAGCCTTTTGAAATCGTCGAATACGGACTGGACACGACTTTGCATCTTACACAAAAGCGGTCGGTGGCTCCTCCGCGCGCTAAGACTATTGAAGAGACAAAGATCTCGCCGACAGGAGACCGCATCGCCTGGCTCGTGGACGCAGCACATGTCGATCCAGTTTTGGCACGACTACGTCGCCTGCTGCCCTTCCTTCAAACTTCCGTTCAACCGCACCAGGAACTCTGGGTCAGTCGCCTGGATGGAACCGGCATGCGCGTTGTGGGGCAGGTGCCCATACTGGGCAGGAACCGGAAGCCTCCGCAGGTAAGCGATCTTCGCTGGCTCCCGGACGGAAAACACCTGAGTTTTGCGTACGACGACGCACTCTGGACCGTTCCTGCGCCGCGAGAATAGACGGGCAGTTGAGGAAGGAAGAAAGGCAGGATCTCTCGTTGACTGCCGAGGGATGCACGATTTTTGTGGCATGGGATGGGGAAAGGATCCTCTGGATTTCGTGAAGAACTGCGCCTGTATGTGAGCGGTTTTCTAGTCATGTTTTCTATAGAATCTTGCATGGCGTTGGCAGAGTGTCTCGGTAACAGAAGGATTTCAACTGGTGAATGAGGAATTCCCTATTTTAGACAGGGGCTTTCGGCTGCCTGTCATCTCTCACTGCCGTTTTGATCGGGAGAAACGAATGACCATTACACTGAACTTGCCTCCGGAGATTGAGACCAGTCTGGAAACGCGCGCCGCCGAACGTGGTTTGTCCGTGGAAATCTACCTCGGACGCTTCCTGGAACATGCCTTTGCGCCAACTCCTTCTGAGAAGGGCGGCAACCTTGACCGCCGTAGTTTTCTGAAACTTACTCTTGCCGAACGCCGCAAAATCCTGGCGGCGTAAGCAGAACGGCTTGCGCCTTTCTACGAACAAAACAGTGACTGGAAAGAGTGGCTTGAAGGAGATCTGGTCGAGTACTGAACGGCCTCAACCTAAACGTGGTGAGATCTGGCGCGTAGATTTTGATCCCACGGTAGGGTCTGAAATACGCAAAACGCGTCCGGCGGTGGTAGTCAGTTCGGATGCTGCTGACAAACTGCCTGTCAAACTTGTCGCACCTATCACAGGCTGGAATCCGGCCTTTGCGAACAATTTATGGCATGTCAATCTATTGCCGAACGCCACGAATGGGCTGACAAAAGAATCGGCAGTGGATGTGCTTCAATTACGGGGAGTTGACACACAACGTTTTATCAGGCGAAGTGGTGAGATCTCTCAAGAAGAGTTGGCTGAAATCACTATTGCTGCATTGATCGAATTCGATCCAGAGGCGTAATCGCGAATTCAAATTTCCGGAGAAGTGAGAAGAGCGTATGGCGGATAGAGAACTGGAATCGGAAGCGGCGATACGTGAGGCGCTGCTGGAGATACGCGAGGCACGCAAGGCGCTCCATGAACGCGTCGTGCTGGCGGTGCAGCGTCGTAACCGCATGCAGGACGAGGTCTCCATACGCGAGCAGGAGATCGCCGACATCGAAACTAAGGCGTCTCTCGCAGAGCGAATCAATCGTCTGGAACTGGCGGCGGAACTGCGTACGGAGCGCAAGAAGCGCGAAGGCGAGCTGGTCTTTCTGCGCCAGAAGCTGACGGAAGCCGATGCCAACGCCGAGAGCGCGAAAATGCGCCTGCCGGAAGAAGAGGCGCGCCTGCTGCTGCAAGTCAACGCGCTCCAGACGCAGTTGGTGCAGGCGACCGAAAGCCGGATGCGTGCGGCTGAAGAGCTCAACAGCTTCAGTCCCGCCGAAGAGATGTGGCAGCGCGCATCGGAGAAGGTGCGTGATCTGGGGCGCGAAGCCTCGGCGCGGGACGAGGTCTCGGGAGTACGCGCCGGACAGCCCGCGACCGGCTCCCTCTATACCCCGACCCCGCGCACGCCGCCGCGCTCCCATGAAGAGAACGCCGAACAGCAGCTCTCCGCGCTCGAATCCCGGCTTGGGTTCGCCCCCGTTGCGGAATCCGAAGCCGTGCCCGGCGTGGGAGCCAATGCCCGTTTCCTGGAACTGGACGAAGATCCGGTGTCGCCAAAAGCCGAAGCGCTCCTCGCAGAACCTGAGACTGCTGCGGCGATGCCCGCTCGCCTGGCGGCGGTCACCCCGCAAAAAACGGTGGAGGCGTCTAAGGCGGCCTTTCAGATTTTGAAACCCAATGAAGGAGAAATTTCCCCCATGGACCCGACCACGCGTGTCCGCGTCGCTGCCATCGGAAACGGCAACATCTTCCGAGGAGCGCACCTACCCGCCTATCCCGACATCGCCAACGCCCAACTCGTCGCGTTTTGCGATCCCGATCCCGCCGCGCACAAGGCGACCCGCAAACGCTATGACAGCCTGATCGACGCCAAGATCGCACAGTGCAAAGAGCGCGGCGATACGGATACCATCGAGCGGCTGGAGCGCGACCGCGAGCAGGTTAAATTCTACGAGGACATTAGCCAGATCATCTCCGAGGTCAAGCCAGACCTTGTGGACATCTGCACCCAGCCCGTGCTGCACGCGCCGCTCGCTATCCAGGCGCTGGACGCTGGCATCAATGTCATGTGCGAGAAGCCGATCTCCCGCAGTTGGCTGGAGTCCGAGCGCGTCATTGCCGCCGTCAAGCGGTCCGGCAAGGTCTATCAGCACAACGAGAACTGGCTGTTCGAGCCGGACTACTACACCGTCAAAAAACTCGTCGATTCCGGCGCGATCGGCGAACTGGTCATGATGTTTCTGACGCAGGCGCACGGCGGGCCAGAAGGCAACCCGCGCTTCTGGAACTCCGATTTTGGCGGTGGAGGCTCTCTGCTCGACAACGGCATCCACGCCATCGGCGCGGCCTGGTACGTCACCGGGCTGGAGAAGACGCCGACACAGGTCAAAGCTGCCGCGCCGTTCGGCATGAGCATCCGCATGCCGACCCGCATCATCGACGGACGCCTGCAACAGGTCACCGTGGACGACGACGCGCACATCCTCATCCGGTTCGAAGACGCGCAGAGCGGAGCTTGGAGCACCGCCCATGTCGAAGGCTCGTGGAGCGAACAGGATTCGCCCGATACCGCCTACATCGGCAGCACCGGCTCCATCAAGATGCTCGACGAAGACGGCAAACGCTTCGCTGTCGTGACGGACGCGCACGGCCATGAGAGCCGCCGTCTGCGCGTCAGCGGTTCCAACTGGCAGCACTGGCCCTCTTCCTTCTATGGGGAGATCCAGAACATGGTCGAGTGCCTGCGCGCTGGCGTGCCTTCCGTTATGACGGCGGAGTTCGGCGCAGACTGTTCCGCCATCGTCGGCGCCTCCTATCTCTCCGAAAAGAACGGCAAACGCGCGGTCTCGCTCGAAGAGTTCCGGCAGTTCGCCCGCGACATCGCGGCCCGTTACCCGAACGACCCGGTCGGCGCGGACAACGCTCTGGTGGACTCGCTGCTCGCTGCCGTCCGCGACAAAAAGTAGAGGAATACGACGGGGCCAACTCACCCTGGTCCCGGCCCTCGGTTCTGCGCCCGGTCGACGAAGACCTTTCTCTATCCTGTTTAGGAATATAAAGGAGTAAAACATGCACTTATCTGGTCGACCTGGCGTTCTCTTGCGACCTGGCGCTCATCTGCTGACTCTGCTTGTCGGACTGGCGCTCATGCCCCAACTCGGCAGGGCGCAAGCGCTGCAAAACGGTTGGTACGGTTACGGCAGCAATCCTCAGCACACCTGTCTCTCCAAAGTCGCGGCGCAGCCCCTTAAGAACATACACTGGTCGATTCCGATCGACCTGACGTTACCGGGCGATAACTCCAATACCAACGAACTCCTCATTCACTATGCGTCGCCCCTGGTTACCGCCCGCAACACGGTCGTCACGACGGTACGACTGAATGCCAACAACGATTTTCGACTGGAGGCGCACCGCAGCAGCGATGGGAGCCTGCTCTGGTCCCAGACCACCGACTATATCCTGCCGGCTCATGGCTGGATACCGCCCTGCGGATCGACCCTGACTCCGAATCAGCGCCTCTATTTCCCTGGCGCAGGCGGCACCGTCTACTATCGGGACGGCGTCGATTCGACCGTTGCGATCACGCCCACGCAGATCTGCTTCTTCGCCTCACTGCCCAACTACAATGCCGCGAAGGCCGACTATAATAGCAAAGTATTTATCAATACTCCTCTGACCTCAGATGCCAATGGCAATATCTATTTCGGCTTCCAGGTGACCGGCGCTCCCACGAACCTGCCGGGCTTGAAGAGCGGGATCGCTCGGATCTCCTCTACCGGCGTTACGACCTGGGTCGCCGTCACACCGTTCGTAAACGACGGCAGCAACTACAAACTGGTCATGAACTGCGCTCCAGCCTTGAGCAACGACGGCAAGACCCTCTATTGTGCGATCAATACCGGCAACTTCAGCGGCGGCTATATGCTCGCGCTAGACAGTCGCCTGACCAATCTCGGCTCCATCTTGCCGGTAGTCGGTATGCAGTTGCTGATCGACCCGAACTCCGGACAGGAGTCCCTGTTGCCGGACGATGGCAGCGCGACGCCCACGGTCGGCCCGGATGGAGATGTCTACTTCGGCGTCCTGGAGAGCCCCTTTCTTTCGCATCACGATCGCGGCTGGCTCCTGCATTTCAACGCAAACCTCAGCCAGGTCAAAACGCCGGGTTCGTTCGGCTGGGACGATACCGTCTCCATCGTTCCTGCCGCCATGGTGCCCTCGTACCATGGCACGTCCCCCTATCTGATCATGTGCAAATACAACGACTATGCCGGTTTTGCGGGCGGCTTGGGCGTCAATAAACTCGGGGTGCTCGATCCCCAAGCTACCCAAGCCGATCCGATCCTGCCTGCCATCAAGGTTATGAAAGAGGCGCTACTGGTCACCGGAGTCACGCCCGATCCGGCTAATCGGGATGCCAACCATCCGAACGCCGTACGCGAATGGTGCATCAACTCGGCAGCAATCGATCCCTTTACCAAGTGCATCATCGCCAACTGTGAGGACGGCTGGGTCTATCGATGGGACACGACGAAAGGCGCACTGACAGACAAGATCCAGATCACCGCTGGGGTCGGAGAAGCCTACACTCCCACCGTTATCGGGGCAGACGGCACGGTCTTTGCGATCAACAACGGCAGGCTCTGGGCGATCGGCAAATAGTTTGCACTTCTCTGATGGGACCGCTCGGAGGGGTGTCTTGGAAACCCTTCCGAGCGGTCGTGTAATCCACCACGTGAAAACAAGAGGCAAATATGGTTCCTATGAATCGCGGATTCGGCGTGACGGCAGCGCTCCTTGGCCTGCTGGCGTTCAGTCGAACGGCCACTGCACAGACCACGTATAATATTCTCGATCTCGGCGTTTTGTCGGGCGATTTCTCCAGTTCCGCGTTCGGTCTCAACAGTAGCGGTCAGGTTGTCGGGACCTCCCAGGATGCAGGCGGCGCTACGCATGGTTTCCTCTACAGCGGAGGAAGTATGACCAATATCGGCTCTCTGGGCGGCGATACCTTTGGGAACGCCATCAATGCCGGGGGCAGTATCGCGGGCAGTGCGTTCAGCAGTTCCGCTGGAACTTTCCGGGCCTTTCGCACGACGGCGGGAGGCAGTGTCGTCGCCGGTTCGGATCTAGGCACCTTTCCCGGCGCCAGCAGTCTGGATAGCTTTGCCTACGGCATCAATACCTCCGGGCAGACCGTTGGCTATGCCTACAACGGCACGACCAATCACGCCTATCGGACGACAGCGAGCGGCGGGGTCACCGCAGGCTCCGATCTCGGCACGCTCGGCGGCGATAACTCCTACGCCTTCGGGATCAATACCAGCGGTCAGGTAGCCGGTTACTCCAACACCACCCCGGATCTCAATGGGAACTCCTTCACACACGCTTTCCGCACCAGCGCCGCCGGGGCCATGACCGATCTGGGCACCCTTGGAGGCAGTAACTCCTATGCGACGGCCCTCAACAACGCCGGGCAAGTCATCGGCTACTCGGATCTTGCCGACGGCTCCCAGCACGCCTTCCGGACCTCGGCCAACACTGCGATCAGCCCACTCAACGACGATCTCGGCACGTTGGGCGGGCTCTTCAGTTACGCCTACAGCATCAACAGTTCCGGGATTACGGTCGGCTACTCCGCTACCGCTTCGGGGGACCAGCGCGCCTTCGTCGTGCAGGGACCGTTGTTGTTCGACCTGACTAACTTGCTGGTAGACAACTCCTTCGGCTGGACCCTGACCAACGCGCAGGCGGTCAATGATGCGGGGCAGATCGCTGGAACCGGCTTCGTGAATGGAGCGCAGCACGCCTATCTGCTCACTCCGGGCAGCTCCACCCGCTCCGCCACACCGGAACCTGGAACCCTGACCTTCCTGTTCGCCTCGACAGGAACGGGACTGTTGCTTGCCCGCAGAAAGGTCGTTCGCAGGAAAAAGACCTGATTTCGGGTAGAATGAAAGCACAGATCCGGGTTGTTCCGGTATGGAAGAGGGGAACCGATGGCAACGATTCGACAGGTGCGATCCCGAATTAAGGTCGCCAAGAACATCCAGCAGATCACTAAAGCGATGAAGATGGTCGCGGCGGCACGTTTGAAACGGGCACAGGACCGTGTGCAGGCGGCGCGTCCTTATGCCCGTGCTATGCGCGAAATGATGACGAGCCTGGCGCGGGCGGCAGGAGATTCTGCCGCCCAGCCGGGAATGGAGAAGCGGGCGCCGCGCAATATCGGCTTTCTGATCGTAACTTCGGATCGTGGTCTGGCTGGCTCCTACAACTCTGGACTGTTGCGGCGGGTCGTGGAGTTGCTGAAGGGCTACGATAAAGAGCGCGTGCGACTCTATGTGGCAGGGCGCAAAGGCATCGCCTTTCTACGCAGGCGCGGCTACAATGTCGTGCAGGAGTTCGCGTTCGCCAACACCGGCGTCACCTTCGCCGATGCCCGCGACATCACCCGCGTCCTGCGCGAAGATTTCGAGAGTGGGCAGATAGACCAACTGTTTATGGTCTACAACCGCTTCCTCTCGGCGATCTCTCAGAAACCGACCGATGTGCAGCTTCTGCCGATAGAGCCGCCGGAGACGGACGACACCGTTGCCGAGAACGCTGAAGACTATATCTTCGAGCCCTCTGCGGAGGAGCTGCTCGGGGCGCTGATGTCCCGCTATCTGGAAGGGCAGACCTACCAGGCGCTCCTGGAAGCGACGGCCAGCGAGCATGGTGCGCGCATGACCGCCATGAGCTCGGCGACCGACAACGCCGGCAAGATGATTACGACGCTGACATTGCAGCTTAACCGGGCGAGGCAGGCCGGAATTACCCGCGAAATCTCAGAGATCGTGGGTGGAGCAGAAGCTCTCAAAGGCTAGGCGCGCTTCGGGAATTCGTCCCCAGAAGGCAGAAGGCAGGCGTTTACGCCATTGCCTCCTGCTTTCTCTTTTCTCTCGCCTTTCGAGAAACGGAGCCATGATGCCGGACATACTTCCCTTTACAAAGATGCAGGGCGTCGGCAACGATTTCGTCGTGGTGGACGGACGACATGCCGGGGATACAGACTGGTCCGTGCTGGCAGTCGAGATGTGTGACCGCCGTACAGGAGTAGGCGCCGATGGCCTGCTCGTCCTGGACGACACTCACAACGCCGATTTTATGATGCGGATGTACAATCCCGATGGCACTCCGGACGTCTGCGGCAACGGGCTGCGCTGTATCGCACGCTACGCGGTCGAGAAGGGCATTGTCAGCGCGGAGACTCTGCGTATTTCTACGCTAGGCGGAGTGCGCGCCGTGCAGATCCATCGGAATAATGACGGGGACATTACCGCCGTCACCGTCAACATGGGCCTGCCACGTTTCGATCCACCTTCGATTCCGATGCGGGTGCCACTGGAACAAGTTTTCGACTACCCACTCGAACTTGAAAACGGCGAAATCGTGCTGCTGACCGCGCTCTCCACCGGCTCGACGCACGCCGTTACCTTCGTCGAAGCCTTGCCGGAGGACGACCTGTTTTTCGTGCTCAGCCCGCAGGTCGAAGAGCATCCGCTCTTTCCAACGCGCACCAGCTTGATGTGGTGCGAGGTCGAAGCGCCTTCGCGTCTGCGTCTGCGGATTTGGGAGCGCGGAGCCGGAGAGACCTGGGGATGCGGTACCGGCGCCTGCGCTGCCGCCGTCGCTGCTGTTCTGCACGCACACGCCGCTCCCAATGAACCGATCTTTGTCCGCAGCTACGGCGGCGAACTCATCGTGCGCTGGGAGCCGGGTGCTTCCATCGAAATGACCGGCCCCGCAGAAACGATCTATGCAGGCGTCTACGCCCTCCATCCCGACCGCTCTACCGCCCTCTTTCCTGTCTAAGTGCAAGCACACAATGTGAAAAAATGGAGGGTGATGCCCCTTCGCTTCTGCATAGCAAAAGGCAGTGGGCGAACAGAATGTCTGTTCGCCCACTGCCTTTTAAGGAAAGACCACCCCGCCAAAACCGTGTGTGTCGGAGCGCATGAACCCGGAGGTTCAGAAGAGGCAAAAGCTCTCCGGTGTCGCGTATGCCTCGACAAGCGAGGCTGTCACTACTCCGAACGATGCATCCACCCATGTAAGTACGTTGGCTCTGCGCCCACAGACTCATCACAAATGCAGCAGGGTGTGGTCATCAAATGCGCTTCAATACGCCTTTATGATAGCACATTCTCCGCTTCCACGCAACGGTTTTGAACGTGAATTTGCGCAGCCTCCGGAACATTCCAGAACAGTTCGGCGTCCGTTCGCATAGAAGTTGAAGCCAGTCGGCGTAAACCGCGAGGTGGGGAGGCCGACCGCTCTCTTTTGAGGCGGAAAGGAGACGATAATGCGAATATTGACGTTTATCAAAGGCGTTGGCTTGGGAGCCACTTTGATGTATTTCTTGGACCCCGACCGTGGCAATCGCCGCCGCGCCCAGGTGCGTGATCAGGCGATCCATACGACGACCCTACTTGGCAAAACCATGGATACGGCCTCACGTGATTTCACCAATCGTGCTGCCGGACTGGTCGCAGAACTCCAGTCCTTCTTTAGCATCGAGACACCGACCGATCTGCGCATCGTCGAGCGTGTTCGGGCGCGCATCGGGCATGTCCTTGCGCATCCTTCCAAAATCAAAGTCTCCGCGCGGTATGGGGTCGTCACCCTGGGCGGTTCAGTCCTCGTCTCCGAAGTCCCCTCCCTTTTGCAGTGCGTCACCAACACGCGGGGTGTCGTGGGCGTGCGCAACGAACTGCTGGCCTCGTCGATATCAGGCGCCGATCCCGAAAACATGGGCGAAGTCGTCATCATGACCAAACGCAATGCTCCTCTGCACTGGTCTCCGACTACGCGTTTAGTCGTCGGCGCTGCCGGAGGAGCCATTGCCTTCTATGGCAAACGCCAGGGCGGTCTGCTTGGCGGCGCGATCGGCGCCTTCGGCTTCGGCCTGCTGACCCGCAGCCTGACCAACACCGTCCCCGTTCAGAACGCCCAGACGGTTCCGCAACCTGCTGCAAAGCCGTTGACACTGGCTCCCCCCGAGACTCCACTGCTCGCCCGGTAGTAGGTTGTTGCCTTCAATCCGGAATTTTCACCACCCGCTACGCTTGAGGATACAGAGGGCACAGAGGTTACACAGAGGAAATACAGAGATAAGGAAAGCGAAATGAGAGGGAGAGAAGCCTTCTAAACTCTCCTCACCTCACCTTCTGAATTTCTCTGCATTTCTCTGTGCCTCCGTGTCTCTAGCGAAGCGGGTGGTGAAATCAAATCCGGGGCAAACCCTTTCGATAGGGGTGTGGTGCGGAGGTCGAAGAAAAGACGCAAAAAAGAGAGATCCCTCGTGGACCTCTCTTTTTTTGAGTGGCGAATGCTTGCCGATTTCACTCCCACTCCCCTTTGAGGAGGAGCAAAATCGGCAGGAAGCGGGATTAGTTGCAGTTCGGGTGCGCGCCGTCCGCATCCGTCGTCCAGTAGCAGACATTGCCTACCACCTGGTTGTAGGGCAAGGACTTCGAGTGACCGTCCACGAACTGGCAGTTAACCTGGCCGCTGTGGCGGGCGTTGCCAAGCGGGACCGCATTCGCGCCGGAGAGCGTGCCGCCGCCCCAACTCCAGTTGGCGTTGCCGATGTTCTTCCAGTAAGAGACATACTGGCCGCCCTGCTTGTTGAGGTAGGCGGTTTCAGAAGCGCAGGCATTGTCGGTACAGTTGTTGCTGTTGCGCAGACCACTCTCGTTGGTGACATCCGGCAGTGCGCCGTAGTAGGTGCCGTCGGTGATCACAATGGTGCTGGAGACGCGGGGCACACCTGCCAGGCTGACGCTGGAGGGCTGGCCGCCAGCGCCGTTGTAGCCGCCTGCCGGGCTGAGCCATGCATCGTTGTGTCCGTAGCTGTTCTGACCGCCGTAGCCGACGCCAGAGCAACCGACGCTGCCGCCGCTGACCACGCCACCGCAGTTGACGCCGTCCTTGTTCTGACCATACCAACCGGCCGGGTTGGAGGGGCAGACGAAGATCTGGTAGTTTTTGGTGTAGGGATACAGCAGACTGATATAGAAGATTTTGGTCTGCGCACCACCGGTTATACCGCTGAACGGGCCGCCGTTGGACGTCATGAGCGGGTTACAGGCCGATCCGCCGTCGCAGTTGAAACGGTGGGGGTAGAACTGCTCGTCGTAGTCCTGAACGTACATCGCGGTCGAGGTGCCGATCTGGCGCATATTCGACAAACAAGAGGTCTGGCGCGCTTTGGCGCGGGCCTGAGCAAAAACCGGGAAGAGGATCGCTGCCAGAATCGCGATGATCGCGATGACGACAAGCAGTTCGATAAGGGTGAACCCGGATCGGGTTCGGCGATCTACAGTCACAATCTTTCTCCTTTTACAAACACCAGCTTTGGCGGAAAATGATTACTACCATTGAGGAATCCGCATCGATAAGACCAACTATTGGGTACGCCTCAGTCCCTGAACGCGGCACGACAAACGCAGCATTAGAATGACAGCGTTTTGTTAAGGGGTCATTAAGGGGAAGTTAAGGTTCTGTAAAATCGTGGCTATAGGCTATAATATTCCGAAGTGATACCAAACACGATGGGGCGGATTGGAAAGGGGCTGGCATGAGTTTCGACGTTTTTGGGATGTGTAACCCACTCTACGATATACAGGCGGAAGTGTCGGATACGCTGCTGGCGGAACTGGGCGTCGCCAAGGGTGGGATGTTTCTGATCGAGGAAGCGCAGCAGAAGGAGATGGTCGCGCGTATCTACACGCATATCGTCAATACGGAATCCGGCGGCTCCGGGGCGAATACGATGATCGGCATCGCCATGCTGGGCGGCAGCGCCTGCTATACCGGCAAGATCGGCAAGGACGAACATGGCGACCTCTACGCGGCAAAATTAACCGAGAGAGGCGTAAAAGTCAACACGGCGGCAGGAGAGGGCACAACCGGGATCTGCCTGGTGCTGGTTTCGCCGGACGCCGAACGCACCCTCTGCACCTTTCTGGGAATCTGCCGCGAACTCGGGCCGGAGGATGTGCAGGCCGACCTTATCGGGCAGAGCAAATACCTCTATGTCACCGGGTATCTGTGGGATACCGACACGCAGAAAGCGGCGGTTCTGAAAGCCATGGAGGCGGCAAAAGCGGCCGGTGTCAAGATCGCTTTCAGCCTCTCGGACCCGTTCTGTGTGGGCCGCCACAAGGCCGATTTCCTGCAGATCGTTCGAGACCATGTCGATCTGGTCATCGGCAATCATGAAGAGGCGATGGCCCTGACCGACACCACCAACCCACACGACGCGATTCGAGCGATGGCGCCCTGGTGCGATCTCGCCGCCGTCACGATGGGCGGCGACGGCTCCCTGCTGCGCCAGGGCGACACCCTGGTCGAAGTAGCTCCCTTCAAAGTGACCCCGGTCGATACCACCGGCGCTGGCGATATGTACGCTGCCGGACTGCTCTACGGACTCACTCAGGGTATGCCCCTGGAGAAGACCGGCGAACTGGCAGGCTATCTCGCCGCTCAGGTCGTCGCGAAACTCGGTCCCCGCCTCGACACGCTCGACCAGGAAGCCATCGCCCGGATCGTCGCCTGATTTCCTATCGGGAGAGATCCGGGATACCGGCCCGCCCTGTCGGAAGGGCGGGACCGGTTCCGGGCAGAAACAAGCGCAGAGATTGACCGTAGGCAAGGCGACTGACGACGCGGGCATTGGCGATCAGTTGTATGCGCTGCCGGGTGTCTATGCCCTGCGACTCGCCGACAAGCGCGGCGAAAGGTTTGGAACCATCGGTTGGGGTAAGGGTGATTTTATCGCCGGGTTTGAGAGATTTCGCCCGATCGGATCCGCTCCAGGCGACGGAGACGACGACCGAACCGGTGGTCGGTTCGAGATCGTTGATGTAAGCGGGCAGGCCCAACCGATCCTGATCCGCGCGATGACGCGCCTCCTGCGTGAGACGCACCGCATCGTCGCCTTTGCGGTCGAAGATTTCTGCAGCGGCCAGCAGACGGTTTTTTTCTACCAACTGTTGAATGACCTCATCGCCTGGGAGCAGCGTCTCGATCCCCTTCGAATGCTCGCCCTTCCAGACTTTTACATCCGGGAAGTAGGCGAACTCTTTGTCGATGGTTCTGGTCACTTCGCCCTTTTCGTTCTTCTCCGTGCGCTGCGTGAGGATTGTGTGTCTGGCCAGATCGATCTTAACGACCTTTGCAAACCAGCCGTGGCGCGCGGAGACGTGGATCTCATCCTGCACAGCTCGCGGATAAGTCCACTGTTTGTCGTCATCGATATAGAGAAACAGCATGAGGCGCTGACCGGGGAAGTAGTCGCTCAGTTCGCCCCAGGAGTCGCGGAAGTGAATCTCCGTATCGTCCCGAATCGCCACTTCTCGGATCGCACCGCTTCCATCCTGCTTGACCGTCAGGATCTTGCGTTGCATGTCGATTTTCTGAAGAATGCAGAAGGCGCGCGGCATCTCCCCGAAGAAATCGCCCTGAAATTTCGGTTTGGGGGCCGCAGTGGGCGTTGCCTGCCCGAACACTGCCACTGCTGTCAAGATGAAACCGCATAGTTGTACTATCGTCAATCTCTGATTGAACCGCTGCACCGTCGCACCTCTTTTCTGATGGGGGAGAAGCGTCACACGCTTCCTCTGACTGCGTCTCTCTAGTTAGGGCTGTCAAACGCTAGATACCTCCTTGTTTCCTGGTTTCGGAGACCCTGTCGGAGCAGGTTCGTTACCAGGGAGCGATATTCCTGGCAACACACTCCCCATTTTTGTGTCTAAGCCGCATACAGGTGTATTTACCTTGCGCAAATCAGCGTGTACGAACTTATGCAGACTTGATGAAGTTCCGCACATCCGGTTGTCTAAGAGACAAGCTGACCGCGAAGGCGGTCACTCTGCACAAAGTGCCCTAGCGAAGGACTTCAGTCCATCGTAAACGGTGGAATTACATGGGAGAATCAGGAGACCTTGAGATATGCACAAATTGGCGATCCTCGCGATGGTCGGAACCGTTTGCCTTGCTGCGACGGTCGTCCGAGCCGAACCCCCGGACGAACAGCTCGCGGCCGCTTCCGCCCTGTTCGATGCCAAGAAATATGCGGAAGCGGCGCAGAAGCTGGACGCCTTCCTGGCGGAGAATCCGAAACACGCCAGGGCTTCGACCGCCGCCTTCGTGCTGGGCCGGTGCCGCGCGGAACTCAAGCAGTACGCGCAGGCCGTTCCCGCCTACGAAAAGGCGATCGCAGGCAAGGATCCGGCGATCCTGCCGCTCGCGCAGCTTGGCCTCGGAGAAGCGGCCTACTACGCCAAGCAGTACGAGAAGGCAGCGCCTGTTTTGGAGGCTGTCACGAAGACCAATCTCCGCCCGGATCAGGCGGGATACGCCTGGTTCTGGCTGGCGCAGTCCGACTTCAACCTGAAAAAATACCAGCAGGCCGAAGACGCGTATGAGAAGGTCTTTCGCGACTACAACCGCAGCGAGTTTGCGGACGCCTCTTACTACGGCGCGGGCCTCTCCGCTTTGCGTCTGGAGCATCCGGACGTCGCCCGAGATCGCTTCCGGGACTATATCAACAAGAACCGCAAGACCCCGGACCGTACGCAGGCCATGCTGCTGCTCGGGCAGATAGATCTCGAAGCCAAACGCTACGGCGACGCCCGATCCGATTTCGAGCGCCTGCTCAACGACGACGCTTCGAAAAGTGCGACTGACGTGCGTGCCGAGGCCGAAGACGGCCTGATCCAGGCGCTGCTGGAGCAGAAGGACTATAATGCGGCGGCGAGCCGTCTGGAGTCGGCGCTGAATCGCCTGCCTGCCACCGATCCGCAGCGCTATCGGGCCGCACTCAGCCTGGGCAACTGCCGCTACCGGCAGCAGCAGTACGAGCCTGCCGCCAACGCCTACAAGATCGCGGCCGGAGCGACCGAGGCGGAAGTCGCGGCACAGGGAATGTACTGGAACGCCACGACGATCCTGGCGCTGAAGCGCCCCATCGAGGCGGCCCCTCTGTTGGCAAAGTTCGTCACTCGATTCCCGAAACATCCTCTTGCCCCCAAGGCCGAGTTGAAGGCTGCCGACGCCTATCAGGCGGCGAAACAGGGCGATGCCGCGCTGGCTGCCTATCGGGCGGTCGTGACCAACTACCCGACCTCTCCCGAAGCGACGGAGGCCAAAAATGGCCTCTCCGGGATCGTCTCTTCGACCAACGATCCTGTGCAGTTGATCACCGCCTTAAAAAACGCTCCGCCCGCCGAACGCGCCAAGGGGATGCTGCGGGTCGCGCAGCTCTACTTCGATGCCAAAAAGACGACCGAAGCCTCGAATACCCTGTCGGAACTCCTGAAGTCCAAGCCGGACGAGGAGATTCAGGCGGAGGCGCAGTATATGCTCGGCCTGATCTACGACGGGGTTTCGAAGACGATGCCCGCGATCACTTCGTTGAGTGAAGCGGTGCGTCTGCGCCCCAATGCGATCTGGGCGGGGGATGCCCAGGCCCGACTGGCGCTGCTCTTCCTGGATGCCAAGCAGCCTGCCTCTGCGGAGAAAGCGGCAATCGCGGCGCTGGCCTTGAAACCGACCAAAGAGGTCGAGGAAGCGGTGCGGCGCGCGCTCGTACAGGCTCAGATCGATCAGATGCATTGGGACGCCGCTCTCGCGAGCGATCAGGCCTTGCTCGACACCAACCCGTCGCCGGAGACCGCCGCGACGGCCCGCTACCTGCAAGCCTGGATCACCGAGAAACAAGGCAAAGCGGACGACGCTCTGCCGCTCTGGACCAAAATCGCGGACGATGGCGCGAAGAGCCCGTATACTTCGGAAGCTCTGCTTCGGGTGGGCAATGCTCGCCTGAAAGCGGAGAAGTACGACGAGGCGCGCCAGCGCTACGAACGGCTGCTCTCCGACGATCCGAAGAGCGCCTTCGCTATCGAAGCCCGGTTCAACCTCGGCAGCGCGCTCTATAACCTGGACAAGCCTGCGGATGCCGCCGCCGACTTCGATACGGTGGCCGCCGATAAGACCGCCGGAGCCTATATTCCCAGCGGCCTCTACTGGGCCGGAGTCGCCTACGACAAAGCCGGCAAAAAGCCGGAAGCGATCCAGCGGCTCGATAAACTCGTCATGCAGTTTCCCCAGCATGAACTCGTCAAAAAAGCGAAAGTCCGTCTCGCCGCGCTCAAAGCGGTCGCCGGTCAATAAGGTCAGGAGTTCCTCTTCATGCACTTGCCTCAAATATTCGGTCATACGCTGATCGCGGAACTGTTCGATAAAGCGGGCTGGGTCGCTATTCCGCTCGGGATCTGTTCGATCCTGGCGCTGGGCGTATTCTTCGAGCGACTGTACACTTACTCGCGCCTGCGCGCCGCCGAGAACACTGCCTTTCAGGCGCTTCACGCGGCGTTGGTCACCGGGGATACCGCTCGGATCGCCGACCCTGCCCTGGCGTCCGCGCCGGTGACACATATCCTGAATACGCTGAACGCCCTGCGCGGCGTCAGCCCGGAGTCGTTGCAGCAGGCTGCCGACATCGCCTACGGCGTGCAGCGCCTGCGTCTCCGTCGTTACCTGAGCACCCTGGCGACTATCGGCAATATCGCCCCCTACATCGGGTTGTTCGGCACCGTTCTGGGCGTTCAGGCGGCGTTTGCGACGCTTTCCAGCAGCGGGGCGGGCGCAGACAAGATGTCGGGTGGGATCTCCGAAGCCCTGAGCGCAACCGCATTGGGCCTGCTGGTCGCCATCCCCTCCGTCGTCGGCTACAACTTCCTGCTCGGGGAGTTACAGAAACATCTCCTCCAGATCCAGGGGCATGTCGCGCAACTGCTGCCGCTGCTGCACACCCCTGCTACGCGCGAAAGAGAGAGGGTCTAAAGATGCACGGAGGCAATGCGGAAGAAGACGAGCCGATGTCGCAAATGAACCTGATCCCGCTGATCGACATCGCGTTGACCATGCTCATCATCATGATGGTCACCACGGTGTTCATTAAGAAGCCCGGCGTCAATCTGACTCTGCCGGAGACAGCGACTCGCGAAGGCGCACCCGAGACCGAAAAAGATCTGACGATCTACATCGGAGTCGATAACAAGATGTACGTGGATGCCAAAGTCCAGACCGGCGTTCAGGTTCAGGGGTTGTTGACGGCGACCGCCAAGAAGAACAAAGATGCGCGGGTGTTGGTGAAAGCCGACAAGGCCGTCATGTATGCCCGCGTGATGGAGGTCATGGATATGGCGCGACAAGCCGGGTTGACCCACATCACGCTTCCGACCGAACCGAAAAAGGAAGCTACCGCAACTGCGTCTCCGTGATTCGCCGTTTTCAGGAAGAAGGAAGAGGTAGGGAACGATGCGCGTCGAACGCTGGTACTGGCTGGTCGCCTTCTGTCTGGTGTCCCTGGGCGTACACATGGGAATGACACGCTTCGGTCCGGGGTTTGTTCTGCCTAAGCCGAATGAGAAGCCCCAGGAGATGGAGGTGACTCTGCAGCCGATTCCGGAGCCGGAGAAGAAGCCGGAACCCAAACCTTTGCCCAATCCCGCGCCTAAGCCAGTGGTCAAATTGACGCCGAAGCTTTCGCCGAAGGTAACGCCTAAAGTCGTGGTGGGCAGACGGATGGCGGCTGTGGTGAAGCCGGCCCCGCGTCCGGTGATGGTAGCGCGCAAGACGGAGCCGGTCGTGGCGCCGAAACAGCCGTTGCCGATCCACGCGACCTCGAAAGAGACGGCAAGCGGAGGCATGAAAGCGATCGAGAACGAGAAGCCGGTCGCTTTGGGAGCGCCGACGGCGTCCAGAACCGCTTCTCCTTCTCTTCCCCACCTCGCCGTGGCGCATCGGGAATCGAATGAGGGGGGTGGTCGGCCCTCGCCTTCCGCTATTCCGGACGGGAAGGGCGGCGCATCGGGGCCGGAAGCGCCGCCCGAAGAGGTGCTCTACACCGGCGGGGGTAAGGGCGGCAAGCAGCTTCCGAAAGAGGCGCCTGCGCTCGGTGGGGGAGGGGGCGCGTCGATCCTCTCCGTCAACAATCCCCTGGCAAAGGATGTGATCGCGGAAGAGAAGCCGGGAGCAGGGCCGGGGGCGGGCGGCAACGTAGGAGCCGGAGCGGGCGGGGGAGTCGGTTTTGCGCGCGGCAAGGGCATCGGGACCAATCCGAACGGACGTCTGCCGATCGCATCGCTCTCGAACGCCATGGGCAGCGGCAACGGCAACAGCAAGGGGAGTGGAGCCGGAACCCGCGCTCCTGGCGGCGGCCACGGCACCGGCTCGGATCTCCCCGGCACCGGCGGCGAAGGTGTGGGCTATGGACGCGGGAAGGGCGTTGGCATCGGCAGTGGTAACGGCGCAAGCGTAGGAGAAGGCACGGGCGGCAGTGCTTTCGCGGGCCGAGGCGCGGCCTCCTTCGGAGACATCGGTGGACTGTTGGTAGGAGATCCGAATGGGGGCGGCGGACGGAACGGGGGAATCGGCGGGCGGGGGGCAGGCGCTTCCAATGCAGGCAGTTTCGGCTCGAAAGAGCAGATCCCGTTCGCGCTCAAAGGCGACATCTACTACCTCGATCCCGGCACGCAACATCTGCCGACCGATTTCAAACGCCTTAAATCCGTCGGAAGCATATACACGCCGAGCCTGAATATTCCCACGCGGCAGTTTACGCAGGGATTTCCCGGCGTCACCGATCATTTCGAGTGGTTCGCCATCGACTATAACGGCGAGTTTCGTGTCGGCGTTCCCACCCTCTATAAGTTTCGACTCATTTCGGACGACGGATCGAAGCTTTTCATCGACTCAAAACTCGTGATTGATAACGACGGCACGCATGGAACTCGTATGAAAGAGGGAAGTATCAGCCTGAAGCCCGGCAAGCATACGATCGAGGTGCAGTATTTCCAGGGGCCGCGATTCGAAGTCGCGCTGATATTGGATGTCAAGGCCGAAGCGGAGTGACGCCGGGAGACCGGACTGCCGTTGCGGAGTGCAGGGGACAGGAGAGGAAACGGAATGCGCTTTGAACGCTGGTACTGGTTGATCGCTTTCTGCGTGGTATCGCTCCTGGTGCATGTCGGGATCGTCGCGGAAGGTCCTGCCTTCGGAACCCCGACTCCAAAGTTGCGTGAAGCGGAGATCGTCGTCTCGCTGCAGCCCGATCACGATCCTGCGGCAAAGCCGGATGTCAAGCCGGTGTCTCCTCCCACGCCTCTCCCCCATGCCGACATCAAGACTCCGTCTCCTGATGTCGCAAAGGTTCCCATAAGACGTGCAGTGACGCACGACAAGATGCCCACCATCGCCAAGGCGGTGCGGATGCATACCCACAAAACCAGCACGCCTGCCGCAGGCAGTATCCCTTTTCCCGATGACAAGCCGGCCCCACTGGGCTTCCCAACTGCTGCCAAGACCGCCGTACAACCGCGCACGCATCTTGCGCTCAATAACGCGAATTCTGGGGGTGGAACGCCCTCGCCTTCGATCGTTCCGGGAGGGAAAGGCGGCGCTCCAACTCCGGAAGCCCCCCCGGAAGAGGTACTCTTCAATGGCGGTGGCAAGGGCGGTAAAGACCTCCCCAAGGTCGCGCCCTCGACCGGTGGAGGAGGCGGGAACTCGATCCTCTCCGTGGAAAATCCGCTGGCCAAGCAGAGTGTGCCGGAAGACAAACCCGGCGCTGGCCCTGGGCTCGGCGGGAATGTAGGCGCAGGCAGCGGAGGCGGAGTCGGCTTCGCGAAGGGCAAAGGGATCGGCGTCAACCCCAATGGGAAAGTGGCGGTCGGCTCCTTCTCCAACGCGGCAGGTCAGGGCAACGGCAACGCCAGTGGAAGCGGTTCGGGGACGCGCCCCCCCGGCGGTGGTCACGGCACCGGTTCGGAACTGCCTGGCACCGGAGGCGAATCGGCGACCGGCTACGGGCGCGGCAAGGGAACAGGGATCGGCAATGGCGCCGCCAGCGGCACGGAAGGCAATGGAAGCCCCTCCTTTGGTGATGTGGCCGGGCTGCTGGGCGGCAAGGGGCGAGGCAGCGGCGGCACCGGTCAGGGCGGCGGCGGAGATCCAGGCCGAGGCGGCGTCTTCGGCAATAAACCCCGCTCGGATAGCAAAGGGGCTGTGCATATCGTCTATGTTCTCGACATCTCCGGCAGCATGCGGGACGGCAATAAGATCGGTAAGGCGAAAGAGGTCCTCAAGGAAGCCCTGTTCGGGCTGAAGGCGGGCGACACCTTCAGCATCGTCTGTTTCAGCCGGGAAGTACACCGGCTCTATCCGGACATGCTGCCTGCTGATCCCGATATCGTTCAGCAGTCCGCCACGTATGTGGACCGAATGCGCCTTAACGACGGGACCAATATGTCCGGAGCGATGGATATCGCGCTTCGGTACGAAGGCGTCTCGCAGATCTACCTGATGTCCGACGGTGAACCGAACTACGGCATTGAAAATGCCGAGGAGCTGCGTGCCTTCATCCGCGACCATAACAAGAACAATGTCCGTATCTCGACGATGGGCCTCTGTCTGGGCGAAAAGTATCCCGGAGAAGCCTTAATGCGCGGGATTGCCGGGGATTCGGGCGGCACCTACAACTACGTCAACCTGAAGTTGATTCGCTAGATCGAAAGACCGATAGGATTTCCAGGAGGAGAAGATGCGCGTCCTTCCTTGTCTTTTTGTAGCAATTGGGTGCTGTGTGACCTCATCGATTCCGGCGCAGGCGCCCCGCCCCCATTTCCTTGATGTTCCCGATTCCAAGACGCCGATCGCAGGCCGATTCAACCTGCGTATCGGCGCAGACACGCCCTCCCGCTTCCAGCCTTTTGTGCCTTCCTCCGCTTCCAAAAATGCACACCTCCGTGTGACGGTCTATCTGGATGGCAGCCCGTTTCTGAGTGAAGAGACGCCAGTGGCCTATAACTGGGACACTCGCACCGTGCGGAACGGGCAGCACACGCTGCTGCTGCGGTGGTTCAATCCCGCGGACAACACCGAACAGACGCTCGAAAAAGTCACGCTGCTGATCGCCAATGACATCCGACCGGTGGCGCCGGTGGAGGCGCACAGCCCGGTTGCTGCGCCTCCTACGGGAGGCACGAAGTATATCGAACGCAATTTCGGCAGTCCGTCCGCCGTTGCGGTCGCTCCCGAACGGCATGTCCTTGCGATCCTGCATCCGCAGCAGAGCAGTCTTGCGCTTACGCCGAACGCGCATCCCTTGGACGCGCATGCTACCGCGCTGAACCTGGTCGGTGACCGGCTCTGCATCGGCCTGCCCGACGGCAGTCTGACTCTCTACGACTGCAAGACCCATCATGGCCAGACGCTGCGTCTGCCGCAGCCGACCGGCAAAGTCGTCGCGATCCAGAGCAGCGCCGATGCGATCACCTGGCTGACCGACCCGACCACAACTCCCGCCGCCGATCCTGCGGCGGACAATTCCGGCCCTTTGCGCGATTCACCTCCGCCTGCTCTGCGCCAACTCTTTCTCTATCGGCCCACTGAAAAGACGCTGACCGCCTTCTACCTGGGCGAGGCCAACGCCTTCGCTTCTACCACGCGCGTCACTCCCTGGCAGTCTGGGGTCGCTCTGTTCGCTGGGAACGCGAGCGGCCTGCTTGATCCCGGCACCGGGGAGATCACCAATCTGGAGGCGCAGTTGCCGCCAGGATCGACCGGTAGCGCCTCGCGTTTCTCCACGCTTTACCTCGCTTCAGAGGGCGCGGATGGCCTGCTCGTGCGGGAAGACACCCGCTTGGACGTTGCTTCAGGAGGTTCCAGCGACATCTCCCGTCTGCGCCTCTCGCTGTGGCGCTGGCACGAGAACGCCTGGACCTCCGCCGGAGTCTTTCTCTCCTCTGCGACTGATACCTGGCGACTCGTCCCGCTGGCGGTCACTCCTACCGGGGTCTGTTCCATCGAGAATAAGAGTGGCCTGCATGTTGGGCTCAACGCTGGCCTGGGGCAGTCCCAGCCGCTCCCGCTGCCGTTCCGTAACTATTTCAAGGTCCAGGACGCGCAGGTCGCCCTCGGAGAGAGACATATGTGGACGACCGATGGGGCGGTGCTCTACCACACCGATATAGACAGGGCGACCTCGGACGCCTTTCTGCCCTGGAACGAGAAGGGGCTGCGTATTCAAACGTTTGCGCCAGAAAAGGACGGCATTTGGCTCGCCACCAACCGGGATGTGCGCCATCTCTCCTTATCTCATCCCGACGCCAACCACGGTTATGCCGGGCTTATCAAGTTCCGATTGGGGACCGAGGCCTCCGCGCCGACCCGGCAGAAAGACCAGGAGCTTGCGAGCGTGATCGCGGAGTGGCAGGGCACGCCGTACCTTTGGGGCGGCAGCACTAAAAAGGGCACCGACTGCTCAGGCTTCGTCATGTCGGTGCATCAGCAGTTGGGCGTCTCTCTGCCCCGTGGGACCGAATCCCTGCGCACCTGCGCTCAGGGCCAACTCATCCACGACGAACTCCAGTACGGCGATGTCCTCGTCTATCCCGGCCATTGCGCCATCTACATGGGCGATGGCAAGACCGCAGAGACCGTGGACAAAGCCGTCAGCTACGCCACCGTCTGGTACCACGACGACGTCGTCGTCCGCCGTTTCCTCCACGCCGCCCCTAAAACTCCGCCTCCTGCGAAGGCAAAGAAGCGCACCCAGCGCTAGGAGCGGACGTCGTAGGGCGGGGGAGGGGAGGGGACGATGGGGCGGCGGTTGCGGCGAATTTCACGGCGCAGAAACCAGAGGACGAGAGCGACGGGTGGCAACCAGACGATAGCCCAGATCCCCAGCCAGATAGCGGTGGACCAGACGCTCTGGAGGAACCCGATCAGCGAACGGCCTGCGTCGGTGGCGACTTTGCCGGAACTGAACGATTCGGGGGGAGTGACGGTCTGGGCGTGGGCGGTCTCGCGGAAGGTGATATTGAAAGTCGAGTAGGAGATACGATGCGCGAGGAAACGCAGGCGACCCTCCGTCTTCTCGACCTCTTCCCGTACACGGGTCAACTCGTTCTCGATCGCCAGCGTATCGCTCAACTTGCCGGTATGCGAAAGATGGTCGATCAGGCGCTCTTCCGACTTCTTGAGGTTGCGGGTGCGCGCGGTCGTATCGACGAACTCCTCCGTTACATCTTCGGCGCTGACCTGTTTGTCCTGCACTTTGCCCAGCGCCTCGATGCTGAGCGTGGCGCTCTCGAACTGCTGGTAAGGCACCCGTGCGGTCATCGTCACGGACCGCGAACCGATTCCATCCACCGCCTCATGGGAGTCCGACACGTAGCCTTGTAAAGATTTGGCCAGATCCGCCAAGCGCTTGGCGCTGCCTCGCACATCGGCGGTCTCTATCGTCAAGGTAGCGTTTTTGATGAGGTAGCGATCCGGCTCGCTCTGCTGATATTTCGCCAGCGTCAGTTTCGGAGAATCCTCTGTTTTCCCGTTCGATGCGGCATGCATCTTGGCAGCGGCAGGTCCATTAACGGGCGCGGATGCGCTCGCTACTTGAGAATCAGCGTTGGCTTCCGTGCGCTGGCCCATCGTCTTGTTGTACTCCGGGCCACCGCATCCCGCTGTGCTGACAACTACCCCGAGCAAAACCACTGCTAATCCCCATCGTGTGTCGTTTTTCATCGTTGCCTCTCCTGCGTTGAATCGTCTCATCATCACTAGAATACTCCTTTCGATCCTTTTACGGAGCAAAAGGATCACGGCAAAAGGAAAAACCTCTCGCGGCGGAGCGAGAGGTTTGAGATTGCTGGAATGAAGTTAAGGAACAACGCGCAGGCGTACCTCACCTGGAGAGACCCAACCGAGCCGACGTGCGGCACGGACGATGCCTTTCTGGGTCTGCATGGCTTTTACCTCGCGCTCGACCCGTTCGTTTTGCTGGCGCATCGCTAAGTAACGACGCTCGGTCTTATCGTTGACCTTGCGCATCTCACGGGCGGCGAAATAGGCGCCGGATGCCCGCATTCCGACCCAGGTGAAGGCGAGGCAGATCACTGGGATCCCGATCATAGTGATCAGCCTGTGCGGCGAACGTCTGCGCAGGCGAATGATTTTAGCATTGGCAGGAGGAGTTGCGATAGTAATCACCTCAAAAGAAGAATAGTGTCTTTCACCTCAGATTTTGGCAGGTTGCGGTGGATTGAACTCCTGCCCGATCGTATGCACCTGGATCAGGTTGGTCGTGCCGGGATTGTTGACCGGCACACCTGCTGTCAACACCACTTTATCGCCTTGTTTCACGAGCCGCGCCTTGTAGGCGGCGTCCACGGTGACCTGTAGCATCGCGTCGGTATCGTTGACACGTTCGACCAGCAGTGGCTGCACGCCCCAGGTCAGGGCGAGCCGACGATAGGTCGACTCTTCCGTCGTCACCCCGATGATCGGGACGCGGGGGCGATGTTGCGCCACTTGTCGTGCGGTCGCGCCACTGGTGGTGGCGCAGAGGATCGCCTTTGCATGCAGCTCCGTGGCTATATTCGCGGAGGCGCGGGCCACAGCCCCGGTGGTTCCTGTCGGAGCGGGCAGACGCCGGTCGAAATCGAGATCTTCGAACAGTGCGGCTTCGGCGCGGAGGGCGATACGCGCCATCGTCTGCACCGCTTCGACCGGAAACTGGCCCGCTGCCGTCTCACCGGACAGCATCACCGCATCGGTGCCGTCCAGAATGGCGTTGGCGACATCGGTCGCCTCGGCACGCGTCGGGCGTGGGTTCTGGATCATGCTCTCCAACATCTGCGTAGCGGTAATAACGGGCTTGCCTGCGCGGTTGCAGGCCAGAATGATCCGCTTCTGGACGATGGGCACCTCATCGAAAGGCATCTCCACCCCCAGATCGCCGCGCGCTACCATAATTCCGTCTACGACCTTGAGCAGGGAGGCCAAATTGTGTACCGCTTCGGCCTTCTCGATCTTGGCGATGAGCGGCACTCGGTGACCGACCTCCGCCATCAGAGCGAAAAGCGGGTCCAAATCCTCTGCAGAGCGCACATAGGAGGCGGCGACCCAGTCCACACCCTGCGCCATTCCGAAACGCAGATCGTCCAGGTCCTTCGCGGTGATAGCTGGCACATCGAACTTCACGCCGGGGGCAGTGACGCCTTTGCGCGGTTTGATCTCTCCGCCGACGGTACACTTCGCCCAGATAATACGATTCGGGTCACCGGGATCCCCGACGCAGCGCACGACGCGCAGCGCGATCTTCCCATCGTCGAGCAGCAGTTGGCAGTTCGGCTTCAAGGCGGCGATCAGCGGCGGCAGGGGCAGGGGTAGGATCGTATGGTCGCCCGTACGTTTCTGCCAGGCTTCCAATGCGGAAGCCGCCGTCAGGTCCGCTTCACCCGCGACCTGCTCCGCGAATCCGACTTCCTGCCCGCGTCGTAGCATGACACTCGGGACCGGAAACAGCCCGAGCCTGACCTTAGGACCGCTGAGATCTTGCAGGAGCGCCAGCGGTCGGCCCAGTTTTGCCGCGATAGCGCGCAGATCGGCGATGGCCTGCGCATGCTCATCATGGGTACCGTGTGAAAAATTAAGCCGGGCGACATCCATTCCGGCGCGCAACAGTTTCTCGATGACGCTGCGTTTGCGGCTCGATGGCCCGATAGTACAGACGATCTTGGTGCGTCGCAAGTCTTTCCTCTTTCCTTGGTCCGGCACTGGATCGATCTCAAAACAAACTTTTTAGGGATCTCTCGCCCACGGTTCAGGGTCGAGTCCTGGTGCATGGCCAGAGTAACGACTTCCCAGAAGGTACCACCGAAATTCCTGATTTTGCGTTTCGTCCATGAGAGCCTCCTCCCCCGAAAGGGGAGAAGCAGGGAGGATTTTCCGCCCTGCGCGATTGCCAGGGCGGAAAATCCGGCTGGCTTACTTCAGGTTGTAGAACGCTTCGCGCCCACCGTAGTAAGCGACATCGTCCAGTTCCTCCTCGATGCGGAGGAGTTGGTTGTACTTGGCGACCCGGTCCGTGCGGTTCGGAGCGCCGGTTTTGATCTGTCCGGCATTCGTGGCGACCACGATGTCGGCGATCGTCGAGTCTTCGGTCTCGCCGGAGCGGTGGGAGACGACGGCGGTATAGCCCGCGCGCTTAGCCATCTCGATGGCGTCCAGGGTCTCGGTCAGGGTGCCGATCTGATTGACCTTGATGAGAATGGAGTTCGCCGTGCCGCTCGCGATTCCCTTCGCCAGGCGGGTGGTGTTGGTGACGAACAGGTCGTCGCCGACGAGCTGCACATGGCCGCCGATGCGGTCGGTGAGCAGTTTCCACGTATCCCAATCGTCTTCGGAACAGGCATCTTCGATGGAGATGATCGGATACTTATCGACCCAGCGGGCGTAGAAGTCCACCATTTCCGCACCAGTCAGGATGCGGCCTTCGCCTTTGAGGTTGTACTTGCCATCCTCATAGAGTTCGGTCGCGGCGCAGTCGAGGGCAAGAGCGATGTCGCCGCCGGGCTTGTAGCCAGCCTGCTCGATCGCCTCGATAATGATCTGCACGGCCTCTTCGTTCGAGCCCAGGTTGGGGGCGAAGCCGCCCTCATCGCCGTATCCGGTGGAGAGACCACGGCCCTTGAGCACTTTGCGCAGGGCATGAAAGACTTCGGAACCCATGCGCAGCGCTTCGGAAAAGCTCTCCGCGCCGATGGGCATGACCATGAACTCCTGCAGATCCACATTGCTGTCGGCATGCGCGCCGCCGTTCAGGATGTTCATCATCGGGACGGGTAAGGTATAGGCGTTGACGCCGCCGATATACTGGTATAAGGGCAGATGCAGGCTCTCTGCAGCGGCGCGAGCGACCGCCAACGAGACGCCCAGGATGGCATTCGCGCCCAGATTTGCCTTGTTGTCGGTGCCGTCCAGATCGAGCAGGCGCATGTCGATGCCCCGCTGATTGGTGGCGATCATATCGACGATCTCCGGTCCGATCTTATCGTTGATGTTGTCTACGGCTGTCAGGACGCCCTTGCCCCCGTAGCGGGTGCTGTCGCCATCGCGCAGTTCTACCGCCTCGTGCGCCCCTGTAGACGCGCCGGACGGGACAGCGGCGCGGCCTCGCGTCCCGTCTTCGAGATAGACATCCACTTCTACTGTCGGGTTGCCGCGCGAATCCATGATTTCGCGTGCCACCACTTCATCAATTATTAAACTCATTGAAACGGCTCCTTCGCACGGTCGTGTCTAGACCATTCTTTCTCAAGCCGCATTATAACATATTCGCGACTCGCGTGTAAACCGAAGCAGCCGCTAAGTTCTACCCGGTCGCCAGAAAGCCCGCTTCCCGCAGCTCCACGAACAGGCGCGCTTCCATCTCCGCAGAGAGTACGGTGAGCGGCGGACGCACCCCAAGGCGAGGCAGACCCCATTGCGTGATAATGCTCTTGCTGCTGGACAGAAACGGATACTGCGCCGTGATGTTGAGCAGACTGTTCAGTTGCGCTTGCGCCCTTTCCGCCTCCTCCGGGCTACGGTAGTAGGCCTCCCGCACCGCGACAAGGAACTCCGGAAAGGCGTTCGCTCCGCCCGAAATGCAGCCCGCTCCGCCCGCCGCATAACACGGCGCATCCAGCCGATCACTCCCCACAAAAATTCTAAGGTCGGGATAGCGCGTAATAAACTCCTGCGTCCGTGCCCACTCTCCCGCACTGTCCTTGATCCCCGCCAGATTCGGATGCCCCTTCAGGAGTCCCAGCAACTCATCGGTGATCGCCACCGCCGAAAACTGCGGGATATTGTAGAGCAGCACCGGCAGATCGGTCGCATCGAGCACCCGCAGAAAATAGTTCGCCAGCCCCTGCGCCGAGGGACTCTTCGAGAAGAACGGCGGCAGCACCAGCGCCGCATCGGCTCCCACCTGCGCCGCATGCCGTGTCAACTCTACGGCATCCGTCACGCTGTTCGCGCCCGTTCCCGCCACGATCCTAAGATCGCTCCGGTGCGCCATTGCCGTCTCCAGCGTCTGCTTGCGCTCTGCTACCGACAGGGCCGTGCCTTCTCCATTGGTCCCACACACCACCAACCCATCGATCCCGGCCTGCCTCTGAAACTCGATCAGCGCTGGAAAATGCTCCAACGCCAAATCGCCCTTGAGATCGAACGGCGTCAATATCGCCGTCATCAGTCCTCGTAGATGACTAAATCTTGGATTCAACCCTTTTTTCCTCTCTTGGGGTTAGGTACGAACAAGCCGGATACAAGACTGTATCCGGCTTTTGTGCGTGTTCTCACGAACGTTGATGTCAGTCACGGTTGGCGGAGAGGCCAGCGAAGAGCATGCCCAGTCCGACGAGGCCGTTGACGGCGATCCAGGGCAAGAGCTGCCAGGTGCCGATCTCCGCGCCGAACGGGGTGGTGCCATGCAGGAACTCCATGCCGATCGTGACGGTCATGCCGAATGCCAGCCAGCCGAGGATCCGCTTCTCGGTCTTGTCCGCTCCCAGAAGGAGCAGGACGGCGGGAACCAGGATGCTATGCGCGAGCAGATTCCAATGGGATGCCGTACCGACGACATGCGTCAGCCAGCCGGGAAGGAGCAGACCGATCACGAGCGCGGTGGTTCCCCAGAAAGGATAGGCGTTGCGCGTGCCGGACTTCTGTCGGGCTTTGCCGAGGAAGTAGCAGCCTGCATAGAGTGCGACCACCAGCCACAGACGCGCGGAGGCGTCTCCGGCCTCGTGTCCCGCCATCTGCGCGGCAGCGGCGGCGTTCAGGATGCCCGCACCGTACTGCGTTTTCGGGCCATCGGTGCGCTGCGCCGACTTCTGTAGGATGCTCTTGATCTCGGAAGGATCTTTGACGCCCTGCGAGACGATCAGAGCGGCAACGGCCGCCGCATGCGGCGAGGCCATCGAGGTACCCTGGAAGGCGTAGTAGTCGTCCTGCATGGTTCCGTTGTCATCGGACAGGACAGTGTTCTGCAGGATTGCTCCTGCATCTCCACCCTTCTGTTTGTCTCCGCCTGGCGCCGCCAGGGCGACCTGTTTGCCAAAGGTAGAGTAGTAGCTGAGTTTGCCGTCCGGTCCTACGGAGGAGATCGCGATACAGTCCGGGAAAGCCGCCGGGTACCCGACGCCTTCGCGACCGGAGTTACCTGCCGCACAGACGATCGCAACGCCCTTCTTCTTAGCATAAGCGCAGGCAGACTTCGTCAATTCATCCGGGAACGGACCGCCGAGGCTCATGTTGATCACGTTCGCGCCGTGATCGGCTGCCCAGCGAATGGCTTCCGCGATGTCGCGCGAGGAGCCGGAACCGGAACCGCTCAAGACTTTGAGCGGCATGATCTTACATTGAAACGCCAGACCCGCCACACCTTCGCCGTTGTCGGTGCTCTCCGCAATGGTTCCGGCGACATGGGTGCCATGCCCATTGTCGTCGTTGGGGTAGGCGTCTTTGTTCACGAAATCATAGCCGGGGACGAACTGCGTGTCGGCGAAGTCACGGGCGCGTTTGCCCTTTTTGGTGTCGGCATACGCTACACCCGTATCGATGACCGCGACAATCGCGCCTTTGCCCTTGGTGCTTTCCCAGGCCTCTTCCGCTTTGACCATGCGGAAGTTCCATTGCTCGCCATAGCGAGGATCGTTGGGTTTCCAGCGGTTGGAATCTTCGGCGGGAGCGGCGGCAAGATCCACGGGATGGGGGGTGACCATCTCATCCTGCGGGGTATGGAAATAGTGGACCGTATCGGCGGCTTCCACGCGTGGATCGGCACGCAGGGCGACAAGCTCCGCGTTGGGATCGAGGTCTGATGGCACATCCGCATCGGCGACGTCGGTCTCGCCTTGCGAGAACTCGCTATTCCAGTGCAGCGACAGGTGTACCTTCTTGCCCAGGTCTGCGAGATCTTCCGCCGTCGTGCCAGGACGCATCTGGATTTCCAGCGCACTCGTATCGACCCATTCCGACGTGACAGCGGGCGGAGCGGCGGGGATCGCCTGCTCTTTCGCTTCCTGTCGCCAGGTCAAGAGTGTCGGAGTCGCGGCTGTGGCCAGCAGCAGAGCCGACATCCAGCGCAAACTGCGGGAACCGGTTTTTTCGCCCATCGCCTTCACCTCGTTTCTCGAAGCCTCTTACTTCGACTGCGGGAGCCAGTCTTTGTGACGGCTCACGATATAGTCATAACGGTCTGTAGTTTTGCCGGTCATCTCGTTGAACAAAGGAGTGCCGCCCGCATACATCGTGTCGGGGGCATCACCGTACTCATTCAGGCCGAGGCGCTTGATCGTCTCATCAATCCATTTTTTTTGCTGTGGATCCAGTTGGGACATAAGGGTGACCTCCTTGCGTGGCGATCGTCGCCGTATGTTCTACAAGACGAGTTTTATCTGCCGAGAGTTTCATACACTCGCACTTAAGTTCATTGTATCGCTTCTTCCAGGCGTTGTCAATGGCGTTCGTTCTTGCGATGTTGACAGCCGTTGTGGAAGCGCGTCATAATTCCACAACTTCCTTTAGGATAGGGCCAAAATAGATGATGATCCCTGAAATCTCTCCGGTTTCCGAGGCGCATCGCGATGCCGCGAAGCGTCTGTTCGACAACAAGACCAAGCCGCTGGGCAGTCTCGGGGCGCTGGAGAGCGTGGCGGCGCAGCTCTGCGCCATCCAGCAACGCGTGCCACCACGCGCGGAGCAGAAGCACATCCTGCTCTTTGCGGGCGATCATGGCATTGTCGCAGAGGGCGTCAGCCTCTATCCGCAGGTTGTCACGACGCAGATGGTCGCCAACTTTGCGGCGGGGGGTGCAGCGATCAATGTGCTGGCCCGTCAATTCGGAGCCACTCTGGAGATCGTCGATGTGGGGGTGGCAGGTTCGACCCTCGGTCTGGCCCTCGACCGCAAGATACGGGTTGGGACGCGCAGCTTTCTACAGGAAGCTGCCATGACGGAGGCCGAGACGCAGAACGCGCTGGACGTCGGGCGGGAACGGGTGGAAGCGGCGGTTCGCAATGGCCTGGACCTCCTCGCTCTCGGAGAGATGGGGATAGGGAATACGGCGTCGGCAGCGGCTTTGCTCTCGCTGCTGACCGGCCGAGATGCGGAGGAGACAGTTGGACGCGGCACCGGCCTGGACGACGCGCAACTCCAGCACAAACGAGAGGTGATCGCGCGGGCGGTAGCGTTTCATACCGCTGAGGCGACGACGCCATTCGCGATGTTAGCGGCAGTGGGAGGGCTGGAGATCGCTGCGCTGGTCGGGGCGATGCTGGCGGCAGCTTCGCAGCACGTTCCGATCCTGGTAGACGGTTTCATCTGCACCGTGGCTGCCCTCGCTGCGGTCGGCATCGCCCCGAACGCACGCGACTATATGATCTTTGCGCATCGCTCCGCCGAACAGGGACATAGGTTTGCCCTGAGTGCCCTGGAAGCAGAGCCGTTGCTCGACCTTGGGATGCGCCTAGGCGAAGGCAGCGGAGCCGCCCTTGCCTTTCCGCTCATCGAAGCGAGCGTACGCCTGCTGCGCGAAATGGCCTCCTTCGAATCCGCCGGAGTCAGCACCGCCGAACCATCTGCGGTGTGACTTCCCCCATTCCTTCTTCATAGAGAGGGACTAAATGCGTACTCTAGCCCTTTACAAGGAGGGGCTAAATGCCTACTCCCCCTCCTTGCGAACTTATCTTGTCCCTTAAGGTTGGTCAATCTGTCGGAATCACGGTGCTACCGTGGAATCAAGGGATGTTATCCCTTGATTGCCCCAAGGCGCGTAGAGGATTCCTCTCGGCGATCTAAGGGACAAGATAAGCCTTGAGAAGGCGGGGGCCGGGGGGAGGTGTTAGGGAGAGGAACTGCTGTGGGTGAGGACCCATTGAAGGTCGTTCTGGGCAACTTCGTTCAAGGCGCGACTGGTCGCGGTATCGAGGTGCAGGGTCTGGTTGAGCACTCCGATATAAGCCAGGGAGAGACAGACGAGGAGAGGGAGGGTCAGGCGGCGCAGTCCCATCAGCACCGCAGAAAGAGGGTCGAGACGCCGATAGAGACTCCACAAACCCACGACAAGGACGAGCGCCATCGTCAGTCCGGAGCCCAGTAAGGCTGTCTGGAGCGCATCCTCCGGGGCGGCAGCAGGGGGAATACCCATCATGCTCGTGAGCAGGAGGGCCACAGGATGCAGGCTGCTCAGATAGTAACGACACTCATAAAGGCTCAGCAGAAACGGTACCAACAGGAGAGCTGCTGTGCGGAGCGTTGTCCCCGATTTCCAGCAGGCGTCGGTCTCTTCCAGAGAATCGGGTTGACTGGGACGGGAGCGACGAAAGCAACGGTTCAGGGGCAGCGTTAACAGGGTCAGCCCACTCAAAAAGAGCAACGCGGTGCGAGGAGTCGCGATCTCGCAAAAAAGCACCCATCCACTGCCGACGGTCAGGCAGAACAGCAGCATGTTCGTGATACGATATGCCAGGGGCGAGGTGGGCAGATGCGTCCTGTAGCGGCTCCAAAGGGCGGCAAACAGAGCCGTGACCGTCAGCGTGAGCATCTGCTGTAGCAGGCATATACCGGTCATCCAACTGCCGAACAGGGGCACGAGCGGGATGCCGGGCGGAATGCCGGGATAGGAGGCATCATAGCGGGCGACATCGACGCGTTTGCGCAGTTCGCAGCATTCCGCCACCTCCCTGCGTACCCAGGCGGTGTCCCGCTGATGGCGGATCAGCAGATCCAAGTAGTGCGGGGCGCGTCGTTCCCACTGTACCGGAGACTGAATGGCTCCGGTAGGACGGCGGTCCGTGCCATCGGTGGTGGCGAGCAGGATAATATCGGTGCCGATGAGGGCTTCATAAGACCAGGAAGCGGTTTCGCGCATGATGATGCCCAGCAACGCCAGATTGCGGCGGATACGCATCGCCTCCTCATCGTGCCCGGCTTCGACGGCCCGTTCGGCGTGCCAGCGGGCCATCTCGACAGCGTGACGGATCTCGTAGAGGTGCGGAAAGTCGATCATGGAGAGGGGGCCGATCTTCTGCATCGCCCCATGGTCTCCATAGGTAGCGGAGTAGAGTCGCCACTGGCCGAGTACCTCTTCATAGAGATAGGCGTCCCATCGCGGCTTGTGCGCAGCGCGCGTGAGCGCATTGAGCGCCTCTTCGTCGCGGTGCGCGGCGAAGTAGGCGGCGGCAAGCATGGCAGGCCAGAACGCGTTGTCGGAATCACGGGCTTCGCCGGAGGTCAGGGCCCATTCGATCAGGCGCACATCGCGCCGCCAGACACCCGGGGTGGGAGGCGCGATCGGATGCGAACGCTTGCGAACGTTCTTGGAGGCGGTCTCTATGATTTCCGGGCGCTGAACGCGGACACGGTCGAGCATCATGTAGCGCGCCAGATGCGCATAGCCGCCCGATTGCGTCGGAAACTCGCGGGCAAGTTGGGCCAAGCGGAAGAGTACGTGGTCGTTTTCGTCCCCGGAAGATTCGATGTTGTCATTGGGGACAGCGAGAGCGGTCGCCCGTCCGACCTGGAGGAGATAGTCGTTCGGTGCAGCGACTGCGGTAGTGTCCAGGCGGTTCACTTCGCGTTCGGTCTCGTGGGCGTCTGCGATTCCCATGAACGGCCAGCTCTGTTCCGAGAGAGCAAACTGGAGTTGGCCGAGCAGGGTTAAGCGCACCGTAGGCAGGGCAACAAGCCCGATGGTGACACCCAGAACGATCCCGATCAGCCAACCAGAGCGAAAGGGAGAGTGTCGCGCCGGTTTCAAGGGGACAGGACTCTGCTCCACGAGGGCGCTCATGGCGTTATCCTAACCCCGGATCACGGTGTCGGAGAGGGAACCGTGTTGCCGTGCCGGCGGCGTGGTGGACGGTTGCGATTCAGCGGGAGGCGGGGAGAGCGGAGACGTTATGACGTTCTCGCGTGGACGCGCCGGGATCGTCCAGAGGAAAGCGGCACGAGGAGCGGGACGGTTCAGCAGCGACTCCAGGGGAACAGGGGGTTCGTTCGACCGGGCGGCGCTGATGCGATGGATCTCCCTGGCCGAGCGGGTGGTATCCTCGATAGGATGGAGAGCGGTCAGCAAAAACACCGCTGTCAGAGAAGCTGCTGCGAGCGTCCCAGCCGCGATCTGTGTCAGGTAGAGATTGGGAATGGCCTCCCAGCGCGCCCAAAGTTCGCGCATTCCACGCACAAACCGTTGCCCCAAAGTCAGGCGTTCGGGCAGGCCGAGCGCGAGCAGAATATGATCGTCCAGGCGGCGACTACGGTCTTGATCAATCGCAAAATCTTCGCGGGTGAGGGCGAGGTGCAGCATCCGATCCGACTGCGCCGCTTCCCGGCAGTCGCGGCAGCCGGCCATATGGTCGTCCAGCGCTTCCCACTCGTAACGGGACAGGTCTCCATCAGTACGGCGTGAGAGCAGCATTCGCCAACCCAGACAGCGGTCAGACATGATTTACCTCCTCCTCCAGAGCGGTCCAGCGACGTCGAAACTGCTCGCGGGCCGTGTTGAGGCGGGAACGCACGGTGCCGACCGGAATATTGAGCACGTCCGCGATCTCCGCGTATTCCAATCCTTCCACTTCGCGCAGCACCAGGGCCGCGCGCATCGGCGGCGTGAGGGAGTCGAGCACCTGGGCGACAGAGAGACGGTTTTCGACATCGGGCGAGACCGCCACGAAGTGCGCGATATTCTCTTCCAGCGGCATCTCCGAGGTCATGCTCTTGCGGCGCATACGGTCCAGGCAGAGGTTGATGACGATACGGTAGAGCCAGGCATAAAATCCGGAATCGCCTCGAAACTGACCGATCTGGCGAAAGGCTTTGACAAACGCCTCTTGCGCCACATCTTCGGCCTCGCGGGAGTTGTGCAGGACGTGCGCTGCCAGGCGGACGACGCGGTCGCGGTACCGGTTCAGCACCCAGCGTATTGCCCGCTCGTCTCCCAACGCGCACCGATCCAGCCAGGCCCGCTCTTCACGGCGCTGTAGGGCGTCTTCCGCCTCCCCGGTCTTGCCGGGAGCCATGATTGACTCTGCCATTTTCCAGACGTTGGTTGTCATCTTGCGTGCCCTCCACCAGCATCCTACAAAAATATTGACGCGCTCTTCAGCCGCTTTTGTTCGCCGCGCCCGGTTCCCTGTCCCTGCCGCCAAAGCGGAAGGGAACTCGCCGTACGCGGGAGCCGGATACTCGTTCCCATTGAAGGAGGCGCTGGCTTCATTGCTACTCCAGAGTTCTCTTATTCGCTCTCTCCTTAGGCGATTCCTCCTTGTTTTCCGGGACAAACAGGCGGAAAACGATAGTGCAGGAGACCAAAACCGGAACCACCTTGCCTGCTGTTAGCGCACGGCTCCTGCGACCGTTCGATCAAACCGAGTTTGTCGGTCGCTGGCCCTTGACTTCTCCCGATACAGAGCGTATAATCGTGCGTAAGGAGCCGAAAAAGCCTCTTCGTTTTTTGAGCGTACCGCCGATTTTGTGCCTGCAATCTATTCCTTATCAGGAGCGATCGACCTATGAGCGCGGCCTCTTTGCCCATTCTCTGGGCCAACTGTGTGAATCAATTGAAAGATCGTGTCAATAATCGCTCCTTCTGGGAAGCTCTGGAGCATACACGCGCGGTCACGATCGAAAATGGAACCCTGGTTCTGGGCCTCGATCAGGAAGAGTATAACCGCGCCAGTGTCATCAACCAGGTCTCCATGCTGCACATCGTCCATGAGGTGGTACGTCAACTGTTCGGGCAACCCCTGAAAGTGCGCATCATCGAAGGTTTGGAACTGGCAGATTGGGAAGCAGCCAAGGCGCACGATGCGTCGGTGGCGGCGATGAAGGTGGCCGCTCCCACCGCTCCGCGTCCTACGGCGCTCGGTGGCCCGGGCTGGGACGCTGTGACAGAGCAGTTGTCACGCCTCTACGCAGAGGCTCCCTTCCGTGCGCTGCCCCAGGGCAAGGCCCGCTACGCCAATGAGGCGCTCTATATCCTGGTGGATGCGATGGACACGCTCTATGCAGACGGCGCGGACGAGCCGACCGAGCGTAGTCTGGCGCGAATCCTCGACCGAATCGCCAACGCTTCCGAAATCCCTGCCGCCGTTCTCGCTTTCGAACTGGAGCGTCTCCGCGCCTGGCGCAAGGCAGAAGCCGAAGCCTCGGCCTGAAATCGGTTTACCGTTTGCAGAGAAGAGGGAGAGCCCCAAAGGCTCTCCCTTTCGCATGTTCTGCAAAGTCTCAGTTCGATGTCTTCGGAGCAGGCGAGGGGGGAATATCTTTTTTTTCACCTGTTTTTTTGTCTTCTAGGGTCTTCTCCGCGACGGGATCCTCTTTGGTAGCATCGTCCAAATTGAAGTGGACCGTCGATTTCCCAGGAGTGGTGAGCGTCTCGTCCCCTTCCTTGGTTCCTACAAAAGCATCATTTTCGAAATCGATCGTCTGCCCTTCCGAATCGTGGGCCTTTACTGGCTGAAAAAGATGGAGTTGGTTGGACTTACCGTCATACTCGGCATGTTCAGACGTCAGGGTACGCTCGACCATTTTGCCGTTATCTTTCAGAATGTTCTGTTTGAAGATGAGGTGGCCTGTCAGGACGATGAAATCCTTCTTGTAGGAGTCTTCCACGCGATCACAGGTAATAATGACGGGATACTGGCGTTGTTTCGCGGTATCTGGATTGGCGGGGACATTGGGATCCTGTGGGGTCGGCTTCAGGGTAATGATGACGCCACCCGTGATGATCGCCTGTTGTTTTTTGCGATCAACATGCGACTTATCACCGGTCACGTGATGCTTGGGATCATCGAGTTCCAGGTTGCCCTGAGCATCAAGCTGCCTGGTATTGTCGTTGTATACGGCTGTCAGTGCGGTAAACTTCATGTTCCCTTCCGTGTAGACGACGTTTTTACCCTTGGCGATGCCGGTTTTTGCGCTGAGATCGCTCACATCCATGACTAAGTCGGCCGAAGAATCTGTAGAAGCGATAGGAGCGCCTCCGGAAGTACTCCCAGCATGGGCAGATTTGGCGAAACCGGGCAGTGGAACGAGCTTGCCTGCTGTGGAGGGAGATGCCGAAGGAACCGCCTTTTTGGCCTGGGAAGGTGAAGGCGGAGACTGCCGCGCCCAGGCCACTAACGAGATAGTTCCGCTGGCTGCAAGCAGGACACCGAAGCCTGCAAATCTGTAAATGGATCGGCTAATCAGTAGGCGGTTCATGGCGTTCCCTTCCCTTTCTTCTCTAAAAGCTGAAGCTTCCCTAGCGATTCATTACGCAACTTAAAATCCATATGGTTCGAATGCGTGGTGCGATTTTTGATATCTACCACCAGATCCTGCGCTACAAAGGGAATCCCTCGATAGGTACCGGTCGTGGTTTCCGGGCAGCGAACAATGCCTGCATCCAGCGACCAGTACATTCTTTCGGCCTGAAGTGTGCCATCCGGAAAAGCGGCGCGCGCTCCGCCTAAGCATTCAACCGTGCGTCCGGTGACATCGTAGCGAGCCTGGTTTGCAGAGATCTGTGTGTCTTTACGCGTCACTTTCATACCGTTGTCGCAGAGGATACGCCTTTCCGAATGCCCGTTTTTCTTGTCAGTCAGATCGAGCACGGTCAGGGATTCGGCTTCAAAGTGATCGCCTTCGCGCGTACGGAAATCGACGCCGTGCGTGAGGTCGAACTCCGACTGCAGCCGGTAGAGCAGCGCTAACTCGGGGGGAGGGAGGGACATGAGGCCGGAACGATAGTGTCCACGCCCCGCCTGGAATTTTGCGGTCCAGGGACCATAAGTCATTTCTGCTTCTGGGGGGAGTTTGCTCACGACGGTCTGTCCTGAGGAACCAACGACAGGAGGCGTTGTAAGAGGGACGTTAGGGAGCATAGGCGCTGTTGTGGGTGCGATGGCAGGCGGCGGAGGCGCCGGAAAAAGCAGTCCGTTTTTGATGTCGGTCAGGGCCACGCTTTCGATGCTGGCGAAGGAGGAGCCTTGCGTGTTTTCCAGTTCGACTCGTCCTGCCAGCAAAGACCAGGTTTTAAAGCCGTTGGAGTGTCCGACAAAGGGAGCGTTTTCCAGACGCATGGTCACATTGGGGCCGGTGGAAGCGTTCTGCTGGGGCGCGGCGGAAGGGGAACTTGGCTCAGCCCACCGATAGACCAATAGCGTCCCAACCACGAAGCTGACAGCCGCTGCCCATCCACTCAGAACCCGTATAGGGCGGCGCTGATGGTCAGGAAGGCGCATAGATCTTCTTCCGCAAAAAACACGCGGAGGAGACGGTCAACATTGCCGTTTCCTCCACGCGGATTCGGCTTACGGGCAGCCTGTCGGGGGGGGCGGAGGGGGGCTGGAGCCGCCTATGACCAGGTCTACCTCGGGGATCGCATTGGTTCCGGAATGCACGGTAGGCAACGGGAACGTACAGTTGATGACATCGTAGAGTTTGCCGCCGTAGTAGGCATAGCTGAAGTAGCTGCCAGGGTTGGGATTACTGATCTTGAGCGCAGCAACGTTATTGGGGACGCTCGTGAAGCTGAAGTGGCCGCTGGAGTCGGTATGTGTGGAGAAACTCGTACCGACGATGGAGATCAGCGCGTTGACAACGGGAGCGTTGCTGGTGGAATTGTCTTTGACCGTACCGGTGATGGCCACATTGTTAGGGCCAGGTCCCGGGCCGGGGCCAGGGCCGCTGTTTCCGCCGCCACCGCCGCATCCGGGGAGCGCCAGAGTCATTAGACCAACCAACGTAAGACACGAAAATAATCGCGTTTGGGGAGAGTTCCAGAACACCCTGTTCCTCATGAAAACTTCCTGCCTTCCAGTATGTGTCGTTTAAGACACGGGATAGTCCCAGCATCCGCACGTTCCATGACGCACGATAAGACCAGGATGCGGGGTAACGGACATTGGGATGCCGGTGAAACTGCGGGAGCGTCTCCGCTCCGAGCGCGTTCATCGGAGGGGGAACCGGAACGCACGAACGGGGGCTTTCGCGCTATTATACACAGTTCCGACCATTCATGCAAGCCCCTCTCTCAAAAAAGAGCGCAAAAACGGCATTTTTCCGAAACTCGCGGGCCTCTCGCCTCCTCTTAAAGCAAAATAAAAGGTTACGGGTTGGCGATATAGGCATCGAAACCCGCATCGACCAGACGCTGTTTCTCGGTTTCCGCGCCAGCTCGAGTGCGATGGGCGCTGTGCTGGACACGATAGACTGTGCGATCCCCCGTGGTCACCGTATGAACCGTGGTCTCGAAACCCTTATCTGAGGCGCTTTTGGCCATCTCCTCCGCCTTTTCGTGGGTCGAATAGACACCTATCTGGACCCGGAACAGGCCTCCACTGGTTTCCACGCCAGCCGCAGGCCGTTTGTGGCGCGCGGCGCGGACATCGTTGACGTCATCGGTGCTGTCGGGAGGAGCAGCCTCCTCGTCCGGTGTTTTTGAAGCCTGTATCTCGGCAGAGGCGGCGCCTTTTTTGTGTCGTTTCGGCTTGGGCTCGTCGGTCGGGGCAGGCGGATCCGTGGGGGCAGGATCGGCAGCTTTCGTAGGCTCGGTGGAAGGATCGGTCAGGTTATCCTGTCCGGAATCGGGTACAACTTTTGTATCCTTGGTCGCGTCCAAGCTGGCGGGTTTCTGCACTTCCTCGACCGGATCGATACGCGGAGCGACGACACGGGGGGTAGGCTGCGCGGCAGGCAGCGCTGTGCGCAGAGGAGCAGGCTTGTCTTCGCCACGCGCAGCCAGACTGTGGTCACCGATCATGGCGACCGCGCTCTTCTCCAGACTGTCCGCCTCTCCTTTGGGCTTGCTGCTCCAGAAACGGGCCAGCACAAAGAAGCCCAGCGCAAAACTCAGAACGGCGCAGAGTAGGAAGGCGCCCAGGGTGCGGATAGCGGACGATCCCCCTCCATAGTCGTCGGAATAGCGATTGCGATTTGGCGCGGGCATCTTTAATTCAATCTCCTTTTCGCTGCTGGATCCTGTTCATTAGTCTACCAATCTTGCACGTTCTTTGTCAATACTAGCGCTAGGCACATACTCTCGGGGAGAGTGAGGAGGCAAGAGCCGGTATCCCTGAGTTTGACGGGCGAGAAGCCGGATGGTTTCATGTCCAGGACCCAGAAACGCGGACAATAAGTGCAACTTCCTTGCCGTAGGGTATTCTAAAGAAGTGGGAAGACGTTCTTCCTATAAACTGTTTCGAGGCGTGAAATTTACACCATGTTCCAGGTTGGCTCCCTACAAACTTTGCAGAACGGCGTCGTTTTCAAGCGGGCGTCTCTGTTGCTTTTGCCTGCGCTTTTGCTCGGCGCGGGGATGGCAGGGCGGGCAGGCGAGCCGCCTGTTACTCCCGCACAGGCGGAATACGAAAAGACGATACAGCCAGCGCTGGCCCAGTACTGCGGGAAGTGTCATGGCGAAAAGGGGGGGGCTTCCGGCATCAGTCTCGGCACGTTCCACGATGTCGTCGCCGTGCAGAAGGATCAGACGACCTGGCGGAAAGTCATCACGCGGATTCGGGAGCGCACCATGCCGCCGCCCGGGTCTCCGCAACCTTCGCAGGAGCAGCGCAATCTATTGTCGGACTGGCTGACGAAAACCCTGGACAGCGCCGATCCCAGCCTGCTGCCGAAGAATCCGGGACGTGTGTTGATCCATCGTTTGAGCCGACAAGAGTACAACAACACGGTGCGCGATCTGTTCGGCGTCACCTCCAACCCTGCCGATAAGTTCCCGGCGGATGGCGGCGGCGGCGGCGGCTTTGACAACAACGCCGATACGCTGTTCGTGCCCTCCATTCTGATGGAACGCTACCTCACGACCGCCGGGGATGTGCTGGACGAAGCGTCGCAAGTCCGCTTCTTCTTTGTGAAGCCAGGGAAGACGCTGCCGGAGCGCGCCGCCGCCAAGAAGATCCTGACACGCTACGCCACGCTGGCCTTCCGCCGTCCCGTCGAGCCCGCCGAGACCGAACGCCTCCTGCATCTCTTCGACAAGGCGAAAGCTGCCGGGGACGACTACGAAGCGGCCACAAAGTTCGCCTTGAAAGGCGTGCTCGTCTCGCCGAATTTTCTATTCCGGATCGAGCGTGATCGGCCCACCCCCGAAGCCTATCCGGTGAGTGACTACGAACTTGCCTCGCGCCTCTCTTATTTCCTCTGGGCCTCCATGCCGGACGACACACTGTTTGCGCTTGCTGCCGCAGGCCGTCTGCACAAGCCGGAGGTGCTGGACACCGAGGTGAAGCGGATGCTCCAGAGCCCGAAGTCCCGCGCCTTCTCCGATAGTTTCGCGGGGCAGTGGCTGAGGGCACGGGATCTCTACTCCACGGCCCATCCCGACGGCAACCAGTTCAAAGACTATACGCCCACTTTGCGGGATGCGATGTATACCGAGACCATCGACTTCTTCGACTCGATCGTGCGTGAAGACGCCAGCCTGCTGCACCTGCTCGATGCCGACTACACCTATCTGAACGAAGAGCTGGCGAAACACTACGGCATCCCCGGCGTCACGGGTTCCGAGATGCGCCGCGTCAAACTTGCAGATGACAGCAGGGGCGGAGTCATGACGCTCGGCAGCGTGCTGGTGCAGACCTCTTATCCTCTGCGTACCAGCCCTGTCCTGCGCGGCAAATGGGTGCTGGAGCAGATCCTCGGCTCCCCGACCCCACCGCCGCCGCCCAATGTCGGCACGCTGCCCGCCGACGATGCGCCACGACAGGGCCAGACGTTCCGGCACCGACTGGAAGAGCATCGCAAGAACCCGACCTGCGCCTCCTGCCACAATCGCATGGATCCCATCGGCTTCGGCCTGGAGAATTTCGATGCGGTCGGGCGGTGGCGGACCGTAGCGGCAGGTTCGCCCGTAGATGCATCTGGAGTGCTGACCACCGGAGAGAAGTTCAACGGGCCGGGAGAACTCAAAAAGCTGATGCTGCAACGCAAGGATGAGTTCCTCACGAACCTGACGGAGAAGATGCTCGCTTACGCTCTAGGACGCGGCCTGGAACCCTACGACCTGCCAACCGTCCACAAGATCACCGCTGCCGTCAAAAAAGACAACTATCACAGCAGTACCCTTATCCTGGAGATCGCCCGCAGTTATCCGTTCCAGTACCGCAAAAATCTATAGTGGTCAGCAGTCACGCGTTTCGTCCGAAGGGCGATCCGCCGAAGGCGCGTAGCGAGGGGTGCTAACCCCTTGACCGTTCCAGTATCGCAAAAATATGTAGGATTTGATCTATTCGCAAGGAGAGTCTGAGTTGAGTAAAAACATGCCGCTTATATCGCGCCGGACGGTCTTGAAAGGGCTTGGGGTCTCGATGTGTCTGCCGTTGCTGGAAGCGATGCAGCCGCTGGTCGCACGGGCCGATACCGCGAAGGACAAGAAGGTCAAGCCGCCCGTACGCATGGCCGTGCTCTATATGCCCAACGGAGTGCATCCGAAGGCCTGGACGCCCGCGCAGCGGGGCAGCAACTTCGAACTCTCTCCGATTCTCGCGCCGCTCAGCAACGTCAAATCCAATCTGCTGGTGCTGACGCAGTTGATGAACAAGCAGAGCATCGAGGGCGATGGGCACTATGTCAAGGTTGCGCCGTTTCTGACGGGGACGCACATCACGAAGACGACCGGCGCAGACCTGCGCTGTGGAGGCGTCTCTCTGGATCAGATCGTGGCGCAGAGACTCGGCAACCTGACTCCTCTCCCATCGCTGGAATTGAGCATCGAACCTGTCACCGGCTATGTCGATGCCAATGTCGGCTACACGGCGATTTATGGCTCGCATATCTCCTGGAACACGCCTACGACACCGGTCACCCGCGAGATCAATCCGCAATTGGCTTTTGATCGCCTGTTCCGACAACAGGGGGGTAGCGGACACGCGGTTTCGCCGCGCGACGCCAGTGTTCTGGATGCTGTGCTCGACGATGCGAAGAGCCTTCAGTCTAAGATCGGCACGGCGGACAAACACAAACTCAACGAGTATTTCGATGCGGTTCGCTCCATCGAGACCCGCATCGCCTTCGACGCCGCTCGGCGTGCCGGGGAGTATGCTGGAGATCCACTGGCCCGCAAAGAGATCGAACGGCTGGGCGGGCGCATTAAGGACTATTACAAAGACCCGGCGCACCTAAACGAGCGGGGCATTGATCATACCGAGCAGACCCGCCTGATGCTCGACATCATGGTGCTGGCCTTCTGGACCGATTCGACACGCGTCGCCACCTTTATGTTCGGCAACGAGGTCAGCGGCAAGAACTTCTCTTTCCTGCCGGGAGTCGGCGGCAGCCACCATGAAATCTCGCATCACTCGAACGAAGCTGCTAAACTGGAACAGTACCAGCGTATCAACATCTGGCACACGCAACAGTACGCCTATATGCTGGAGAAGATGGGCGGCATCAAAGAGGGCGATGGCACACTGCTCGATAACTCCATGGTAATGCTCGCCAGCGGCATGCGCGACGGCAATGCCCACAGTCCCTACGATCTGCCGATCCTGCTGGCAGGCAAGGGCGGCGGCACCCTGGCCACCGGACGCCACCTCGTCTATGAAGACAAGACGCCGCTCTGCAACCTCTACCACGGTATGCTGAACCGCATGGGTGTCCCAACCGTTCAGTTCGGCGACAGCACAGGTGAACTTGCTGGCATCGCCGACCCGCATTTTCAGGGCGTCCCCGCGAAAGTCTGAATACAACAGAGGTATTTTGATCGCATGACAAAGAGGCAGGGACAGAGGGAATTGCCCTCTGCTCCTGCCTCTTTTGGGATGTAGAAAACCCGAGGTTCTACTGAACCGTGAGGGCGAAGTCGTCTACGACAAAGGACGTCTGGCGGGAGCCATTTTCGACGCCGATCAGGTAGAGCTGGATCGTCTGACCTTTGTATGCAGCGAGGTTGAAGCTCTTCTGGCTGTAACCAGAGGCTTTGTTCAGATTGGAGTAGGTCGCAAGTGTCGCCAGAACGGTTCCGGCGGAGTTGCGGATCTGCACTTTCAGTGTGTCGTAGACCAGCGTAGTGGTCGTCTCAGCAGTGTCGATGTGCAGCCAGAAGGTGAGCGTCGCGGACGTGATTGTCGCGGGAATCGCTACCGTCTGGGCGATGGTATCGGTGTGTGCCGTGCCGTAGCCGTCCAGCCAGGCTTTCCAGGAGCCGCTGTGGGAAGGCTGGGAGGTTGAACTGTCGATGACGCCAGCGGTGGTAGCCCAGGGAGCGGCATTCGAGCCGTTCTCAAAGCCGGGATTTCCCAACAGTTGAGTAGGCCCTCCTCCGCCGGTAGAGCCCGATGTGCCGTTGACGAAATCGTTGAAGAGGGAGAGACCCTTGATGCTTCCCCAACCCGTCGCGTTGTCGTAGCCCGCCGTCGCATGGTAGTAGAGATTGGTGCT
>JAYUMV010000175.1:0-11186 GCA_043762265.1 Chthonomonadaceae bacterium
ATATCCGCCATCGGCTTCCCCCAGTTCTCGCGGCGGTGCGCCGTTACGAGAATCAGCCTCTGGTTGCCGTTCACGATGGCGTTCAGGGTAGGGTCGGGGAAGGCGAACTCCCGCGAGGCCACGGAGCGCAGAGCGTCGATGCTCGTGTTGCCAGTGACATGGATGCTATCGGCAGGAATGCCTTCGGCAAGCAGATTTTGACGGGCCGGTTCGGTCGGAGCGAAGTGCCAGGTGGCGAGTTCGCTGGCGAGGCGACGGTTCATCTCTTCGGGGAACGGATCGTACAGATTCCGTGTCCGCAAGCCCGCTTCCACATGCCCGAACGGCACTTTATGATAGAACGCCGCCAGGCCTGCCACAAAAGTGGTCGTCGTGTCGCCTTGCGCCAGGCAGATATCGGCGGGATGGGCCAGCAGGTCCGCATCGAGCCCTCCCAGAGCGCGCGTCGTGATCTGCGCCAGCGTCTGCCCATGCGTCATGATCGCCAGGTCGTGATCGGGAGTCAGGTCGAAGACACGCAAAACCTGATCCAACTGCTCCCGATGCTGACCGGTCACGACCACTCGCACCTCGAAATCCTGCGGGGCACGCTGTAGTTCCAGCACAACGGGCGCCATCTTGACGGCGTCCGGACGCGTTCCGAAAACGCACAACACACGAATCGGTCGGGTTTGAGACATACCACTCCACCAACGAACAGGGTATTAGGGGCCAGGATGGCGCACTTTGAAAATCGCGAGCGCGAAGATGCAGAAAACGATGGCGACACTGTAGATGAACCACACCACCTGGCGCTGGTTCCAGCCCCTCTCCATCAGACGATGATGCAGGTGCCGCTTGTCGGCCTTGGTAAGCGGAGCATGTTCTAACAGGCGGCGCGTCAGCACATGGATATAGTCGAAGATCGGAAAGCCGAGTACCAGTACCGGCACCAGCACCGAGACCGCCGCCGCTACCTTGAACGCGCCGAGAATCGAGACGGCAGAGAGGACGATGCCGAGCACCCACGCGCCTACCGTGCCCATGATGATCTTCGCCGGATGGTAGTTGTGACGTAGGAATCCGAGGCATGCCCCTGCCAGTGCGGCGGCGATCAGAGCGAGCGTCGCGAACTGAGGGTCACGTAACTGCACGGCCATCAGCGCCAGCGTCGCGGCGGAAATCGCGCAGACGCCCGAGGCCAACCCATCCACGCCGTCGATCGCATCCACCGTTTTCGTCACGACGAACACCCAGATGATGGTCATCAGCAGGGAGGCGACGATCCCGAGGGGATGCCAGTTCTGCAAGGCGTTGTACGAGGGCGTGCCAGCGCTGCCGAAAATATTGGTGACGCCTTCGATACGCACGCCGAATGCGAACAGAATGAGCCCTGCGGTGACCAGCGCGAGCGCCTGCCACTTCGCGGCCAGATCTCTAAAGTCGTCGATCAGCCCGACCAGCGCCATAAAAACCGTCGCGACCAGCACTCCCAAAATCTGGAGCGTCCAGGTATGCTGCCCGGCGCGTGAATACTGCCGTAGAGTCACCGTTAGAAGGACGGCGATCAGAAAACCGATGAAGATCGCAACGCCGCCCAGGCGTGGCATGGGACGAGTGTTGATGCGGCGTTCGCCAGGCTGATCGACTGCGCTGCTCTTCTCCGCATAGCGCAGCACGATCGGCGTGACCCATGCCGTTAAAAACGCCGCAATCAGAGCCGCCGCCAGGATTCCGGTCATACCTCATCCCCCTTGTCGAAACTACTTGCCCTTTAGCAGCACGTCCGCAGCCGTTCTCTTCAGGATCGCCGTTTTGGGCCGGTCAAACACGAACTCTTTCGGCTGAACATTGGCGTCAGGTTTGAGTTCGGAAACTGTGTGTCGCAAAATCAACGTGCCTTTGATGTACTTCACAACCCGAGCTGGTCCCGTGCCGAAAGAGACAGGTTTGACGATATTAGGCGTCACCGTCTCGATTTTATACAACAGCGCTGACGTGCGATCGATCCACCACGACCAGTGGGAGGTGGGGATCGTCGTCACCGTATTCCCGGTCTTGGTCACGATCGGCACGACATTGGTGGTGCCTGTAATGATATAGACCGGATGTCCGTTATAGGTCGTAGACGCTTTCACTTTGACATCGACCAACTCTTTTGGCAGCGCCTTTTCGGTGAGGAAGAACAGGGGGTCGAGGCCTGCGGCGACATCCGCTTTTGCCAGGAGCATCTTCAGCAGACCATCGGTATCGGGCGCCGTTGGTTGCGTCAGATACTGATTCGGTGTCGGGTCGTAAACGCTGAAATTGGCCCCATCACTGTAGATACGACGGCTGCCAATCGGCGTTTGAAAGAAGATGTAGATTTTGTTCGGACGCTGAAATTTCATGACAGAGGACGAGCCGATGTGTTTGACGGTCTGTCCTTTGTCATCCACCATCAACGTGTCTACATTCGCCTCACCGGAATAGCTCGTCAACGACTGATACATCTTCAGGGTCTTCAGAAGGATCGCGCGGCCATCTTGCGCCTGCGCAGTCCGGATCCCTGAGAGCAACGCGAGTACGGCAAAGAGCAGAGTCAGTTTCAGTGGACGGGTAGATCGAAGCGGAAAAGGTGAGTAAGGACATACGTCAATGTCCTGAAAATGCGCCATTAGTTTCTCCCAGAAGGTTCTCTCCAATGCCTGCGGTTGGAGCGTATACGACCGCGCCTGCTTATCACAGACGTTCGTGAACGGCGACACGACCCCTGTCTCAGTATAACAGACATAAGGGAACGCCGTCAACCTGATCGGCATCCTCGTAGCGCCCGTGTATCCTCTCGCCTCCACAGAGTATAATACCAGCAGCATCTTGACCGCAGGAGCGATAGAATGGAACTTCCTCTGGACAGGCTGATCGAACAGGAGACTCTCTACCTCGGCATGTTGGCGACCACCCTCAAGACCGACACCGCGTGGTATCTCTTCGCGCCTAACAGCGCCGACTGGGGAGACGCCAATCGGGCGCTGCGCCTGCGGGATAACGGAGCTGGCCCTGAGGCGACAGCACAAAAGGTCGTGGCTACCCTGCTGGCCCGTGGGATGCGTGTCGTCATCGATGTCGATGCCGTGGCGGAAGCCCAGGGCATCGGTCGCGCTCTGCGCCAGATGGGTCTGATGCCCGTGATGGGTCGATGGCTGCTGATGCGCTACGCGCACGCCCTGCCGCCTACCCTGCCCGAGCGAAGCATCACGATCCTTCCCCTTGCAAACGAGTCCGGTCTGGGAGAGGCACAAGCCTGGATCGATGTGGTCTTGAGTGACGAGGACGATCCTGACAGCCTGCCGATGTGGCGGGAGATCGCGGAGCGGGAAGCCGCCTATCCGCCTTGCAAACTTTATCTCGCTTATCTGGATGGCCGACCGGTAGGAGCCTGCGACCTCTTCGTGGCCGAGGGCTGCGGCAGGATCGACAGTCTGGTCGTGCGCCCTGAGTTTCGGCGACGTGGCGTCGCTTCGGCCCTGGTTGCGCACGCGGTAGCGGACTCGCTGGCGAGAGGAAATGCCCTGACTTACCTCTATACGGAAGGCGGCGGCGCAGGGGAAGCGGTGTATCAAAAACTGGGTTTTATCACCTGGGAAGTCAACTTGATGCGCCGCCATTTGGCCTCCACGGATTGACAAAACCGGCTCCGACGAATATAATGACGCTATAAGGATGAGTGTTGGGCCACTGTGCCACGCGCTTCCGCAGGGTTTCCGTCCTCGCTTGTGATAGGAGTTCCTTCCTCGCGAGAAAACGGAACCGACCGATCCGATTTTTCGTCATGCGAAGTGAACTAGAGCGAGTTCCCGTGTCGCTTGCCTTCCCTGGGCGTTCTGTTTGCCAATATAGCCATCACACCGCGTGGTGAAGAAGGTCTTGAGATACGTTATGGCCTCCACTCCCTCTGATATGCAAAAGATACTTGTCTCCCTCTCCTCGGCGGATATCGTGATCGAGCCGGGCAGCACGGCGCAACTGATCGTCAGCATGACCAACCGCCAGGACGAACCGGATCGCCTCTCCATCGAAGTCGAAGGCATCGATGTGGAGTGGTACGCTATTCCGGTCCCAGCCGTCAACGTCGCACCGGGGGCGACCGTCACGGAGCGTATCCTTTTCAAAGTCGCTCGCAATAGCGCGAATCGCGCCGGATCCTATCCGTTTCTCGTGCGTGTGCAGGCCCAGGAGACAGGTGAAGTCGGCGTTGCGCAGGCCGCGCTCGCGGTGAAACCGTTCAGCTTTTTGGAGGTCGAACTCGATCCCAAGCGCGCGGTCGCTACTTTCTTTCGCCCCCTAAACGATTTCGATGTTGCGGTCTCCAATCAGGGCAATGCCGAGGAGACACTCGATCTCGGCGCGTTCGATCCCGACGACGGCTGCGCCTACGAATTCGATACCGACCGTATCACCCTGAAACCCGGCCAGACAACGGCGGTTCCGCTGGCGCTGCGCCCGAAATCCTCTTCCATGCTCGGGGGAGTGCGGCTCTACGGCTTTACGATCACCGCCCGCTCCGTCAACGACGCATATGTCTCCGCCAGTGTGCATGGGCAGATCGAGAAGCACTCCCTCATCTCGCCTCTTATGGGCATTTTCCTGCTCCTGCTCGGCTTCGGCGTCGGCGGCTATGCGTTTTTCCGGCCGCATCCCTCGCCCCTGGCGGTGATTCATTCCTTCAATGCCGTGCCGACCAAGGCCGCATATGGTCAGCCGATCACCCTTTCGTGGGATGTGGACAATGGACAAAGGATCGTTATAAAACACCACCTCCTGAAAGGCAAAGAAGAGGGAGAAGAGGTCAATGATCCCGGTGAGGAGACCGCGAAGGTCGGCACCGTTCAGGTCAAACCGGAGTATCCCTCCACGGTCTACCAGATCGAGGTGCGTGGGGGCGACGGCCAGATCAAGACCAAAGAGGTTCGGGTCGATGTCGCCGCCCCGCCCATTCCTCTGCCGGCAAAGCTGAAGAGTTTTGACGCCGACCCGACCCGGATTCATGCCGGTGATGTCGTCCGCCTCTCGTGGGATGCGACCAACTACACTACAGCCATAATCGATCCCGGCAACAACGTCCTTAGCGCGTTTCAGCGTACCATGAATATGACGCCGGACCAGACAATCACCTACAACCTGCGCGTCTTCGGTGCAGATCAGAAACAGTTCACGAAGAGCGCCACGGTAACGGTGGTTCCTAAAGACCAGTGCATCGCCGAAATCGAGTACTTCGCGCTCAAATCGAATAAGATCTTTATCGGGGAATCGGCTCATCTCAAATGGAAATCGCGCTACGCCAAGAGCGTCCATCTCTCGACCGATAATGGAAGCTACAACAAGGACGTCGCGCTTTCCGGCGCTCTCGATTTTCCCGTGGACGGACCAACGGTATTCACGCTGACCACCACAGACAGCGCAGGCCTGACCGCGTCCAAGCAGACGACCGTAAAGCCTGAGCCTAAGCCGACGCCGCCGGATCCTATCGTGCCGCCGACAACAGGCGGGTCCACCGTCGTTCCACCCCCTTCGGCACCGTCCGGAGGCACGCCACCGCCACTTTGACGAGGGAATGATGACGAGCAACCTCCACAGACCCGCAGCTAAAAATCAGCGTTGGGTGCGTATCGCGATCTTTGCCATCGGCACTGTCGTACTTCTGGCCTTTCTCGGTTTAGACCCTCTGCTTCGTTCGATGACCAAGCGAGACCGTGGAGCGGGCATTCCCAACCAGGGCACGGCGACCGTGGTCGATCTCCACCTCGCCAAACTGGACGACTACGACCGGCCGATTCCCGCCTCCGTGCTGATCCGATTTCAAGGCAAACTCTATCCCACGGAAAAGGTTTTCGGCTTTGCGGAACTCCATGTAAACGCGCCCGCCCATATTCTCTATCGCCTCGGCCCGAGCGGGCGGATCTACATCGACCGTGTCGAACCTATCGCCAACCCCAAAACGCCCTAGTCACTACACCTTTCAAGGAATCCCATGCCGATCTATGAATTTATCTGCGGTGAGTGCGGGCGCAAATTTCGAAAGTTGGTCGGCGTCATCGCCCAGAGTACGCCTCCCACGTGCCCCCGTTGCCAATCCACGACCTTGAACCGTCAACTCTCACGCTTCGCGCGAGTGCGCAGCGAAGACGACACCCTCAACTCCCTCTCCGACGAAATGGAGATGCACGGCGATTCGGAAGATCCTCAAACGATACGCCGAATGATGCGCGATATGACCGCCGCTATGGGCGAAGACATGACCGACGACATCGAGCAGGCCCTCGAAGGGGATGACGGCGGTTTGCAATCGTAACCTGCTGTAGTGTACAATAAGAGACTATGTCCGAAATTTTTCTTAAAAACGTCAATGCGTTAATCGTATCCGAGGTCGAGGCGGGCAGCCCGGCGGCCAAGGCAGGGGTGCGGGTCGGCGATCTGCTAAGGCAGGTCAATGAGCGGCGCGTGATCGACATCTTAGACTATCGCTTTCACTCCGGCGCGACCCGCCTCCAACTTGACATCGAGCGGGATGGCCAGGCGATTACCCTTGCGCTCCGCAAAGGCCTGGATCAGGACGCCGGTCTGAACTTCGAGTTCGATCTGGGCGACAAAGTCCACACCTGCAAGAACAAATGCGTCTTCTGCTTCATTCACCAGCAGCCCAAAAAGATGCGCAAATCGCTCTATCTGATGGACGACGATTTCCGCCTCTCCTTCATGCACGGTAACTATGTCACCCTGACCAACCTGACGGACGAGGAGTGGAATCGGATTCTGGAGCAGCGCCTCTCGCCTCTCTATGTCTCGGTTCATGCCACCGATCCCGACCTCCGCGCCGTCCTTCTGGGCCGTCGCGAACCGACCTCGATCCTGCCGCAGATCCGCGTACTAGCGGACAATCGAATCGATGTGCATGCCCAGGTCGTGCTCTGCCCTGGCCTGAACGACGGTGAGAACTTGGAGAGAACCCTGCACGAACTTGCCGCCGAGCACCGCAGCGTGACCGGCAAGCGGGCAGGCGTCCCCTCGGTGGCGGTGGTGCCGGTCGGAATGACCCGTTTTCGGGAGCGGTTGCCTGGCCTCACGCATGTCGAGCGTGACTATGCGCGACAGATGATCGCCCAGGTCACGAAGATCGAAAAGGAGTTTATGGCAACGCTCGGCACACGCTTCGTCTGGCTGGCCGACGAGTGGTACATCATCGCCGAGATGCCGGTTCCCGGCAAAACCCATTACGAAGATTTCCCCCAACTGGAAGACGGCATAGGGACTATCCGCCTGTTTCTGGAGAACGCGAAGCAGTTGGAGCGCAAGCTGCCCGCGCGCATTCCAGTGCCCATCGAAGCGACGCTGGTCACTGCTGAGATGCCTGCTGCCATTGTGCAGGAGTTCGCAGACCGGCTTAACCGGATCGAGGGCGTTCACATCAACGTTTGCGTGGTGAAGAACGACTTCTTCGGAGGCGACATCCATATCGCTGGCCTCTTGACCGCGCAGGATATTCTGGCGCAGGTAGAGCAGTTCGCCTCACGCCACGCCACGATCTATCTGCCCGCCATCTGCCTGCGGGACGGCACGCTTTTCCTGGACGACGTCACCCTCGAAGAGGCACGACTTCAGTCCGGTCTTGATCTGCGTGTCGTCGGCAATACGCCCCGCGATCTGGCCGAAGCGCTCGGCCTGATTCGCTCGGCCCAGGCCAGCCGCTCCGCCTCGTCCGGCTGGATGATGGAAGAGAGCGTTCCCAACTAGTCCGCCCGCATCCCAGGAGTCCACGGTTTTATGGTCACCACACCCAAGTCGCCGGCAGGGCCATCCCCCCGGCGCTCTGCTGCCAATGGGCGGGTTCGCCCCCCGCGTTCCCCCCAGGAACTGTTCTTCAATCGGGAGTTGAGCTGGCTGGACTTCAATGCGCGAGTGCTGGAAGAGGCCCAAAACCACGATCATCCTCTTCTCGAACGGCTCAAGTTCCTGGCGATCTTCAGCAACAACCTCGATGAGTTCTTCATGGTGCATGTCCCCGGCATGCACCAGCGCGTTCAGGACGAGACCGACGGCCATCCGCTGGAACGGGCGCTGGCAACGACGCTTCAGGGCATTAAAGAGAAGATCATTCCCCTGCTGGCGGCCCATTTTCAATGCTTTCAAGAGCTGCTGCCACTGCTCGCACGGCACAGCATCCACATCCATCGCTATGCCGATCTGACCCATGCGCAGAAGGCTTTTGTCGAGGACTATTTCGAGCGCGCCGTCTTTCCCGTTCTTACCCCGCTCGCCGTAGACCCCGGCCATCCGTTTCCCTACATCTCTAACCTCAGTCTGAGCCTTGCCCTGATCGTCCAAGATCCCGTGACCGGTCAGGACCGCTTTGCGCGCGTCAAAGTCCCGATCGGCAGTGTCCTGCCTCGCCTGGTCTCTCTGGGATCGGGCTGGAACTACGTGCTGTTGGAAGAGGTGATCGCCGCTCATATTGGACGGCTCTTTTCCGGAATGGAAGTAAAAGCCTGCTATCCGTTCCGTGTCACCCGCAACGCCGACCTCGAACTGCAAGAGGAAGAGACCGGCGACCTGATGGAGTTGATCGAGGAGAAACTCTCACGGCGTAAATTCGGAGAGTTGGTGCGCCTGGAGATCACGCAGGCGATGCCGTTCGAGATCCGACGGGTCATCATGGAGGAGCTGGATGCGCAGGAAGAGGAGGTCTATGTCGTCGATGGGCCGCTGAACATGTCGGACTTCTTCTCCATCACAGGGATCGATATTCCCAAGCTGCGGTTCCCGCCCTTTGTGCCGGGCATCGCCCCGGCCCTGCGTGGCACCGGCGATATCTTCACGGCGATTCGACACGGCGACATTCTGCTGCACCATCCCTACCAGTCGTTCGGCAGTGTCGTGGAGTTCCTGCGCCGTGCCGCCTCCGACCCGCAGGTGCTGGCCATCAAGCACACGCTCTACCGCACGTCCGGCGACTCTCCTATTCTGGCAGCCCTGATCGAAGCGGCGGACAACGGCAAACAGGTGGCCTGCGTGGTCGAGTTGAAGGCCCGTTTCGACGAGGCCAACAACATTACCTGGGCGAAACAACTGGAAAACTCCGGGGTGCATGTCGTCTACGGCCTGATGGGGCTGAAAACACATTGCAAAGTGACGCTTGTGGTTCGCCGCGAAGAGGGACAGATTCGGCGCTATGTCCATGTCGGAACCGGCAACTACAACCCGAAGACCGCCACGATCTACACCGATGTGGGGTTGCTGACATGCAGTCCTGAGTTCGGAGCGGATGCGACGGACCTGTTCAACCTGCTCACCGGTTACTCGCGTCAGGACGTTTTCCGGCAGTTCCTGCTCGCGCCCATTACGATGCGCAAGCAGATGCTCGCCATGATCGACCGGGAAGCCTCGAAACACACGCCCGATCAACCGGGCCGCATCATCGCCAAAATGAACTCTTTGGTCGATCTTGAAATCATTCGTGCGCTCTATACCGCTTCTCAGAAAGGGGTACAGATCGACCTTATCATCCGGGGGATGTGTTGCCTGCGCCCCGGTATCGAGGATCTCTCAGAGAATATCCGGGTCATGAGCATCGTAGGCCGCTTCCTGGAACACAGCCGCATTTTCTATTTTCAAAACGGGGGTGCGGAAGAGGTCTACATCGGCAGCGCCGACTGGATGTCCCGCAACCTCGACCGACGCATCGAAGTTATCGTGCCTATTCGCGAGCCTGCGCTCTGCCAGTCGCTCCGCGCAGATGTTTTGGAACTCCTGCTGAAGGACAACTGCCAGTCGTGGGATCTGCAGTCGGATGGCCGCTATATACGTCGTCATCCGGCCGATCCGGGCGACCGGTGTAACGCGCAGATGACGCTGCTCGCTGCCCTTGCCTCTTAATGCAACTCCTCTGGTTCCGCGTGACGAAACAGCCGCCCAGTCCTCTCGAAAGAAGACCGGACGGCTGATTTTGAATGTAACGCTCGTCCTGGAGAGAACCAGGAAGGACGTGCTCAGTAGGTGGTGCCCCAGCCGCCATCGCCGCTGTAGGTCTGATCCTGGTTGATGTACTTCAGGAAGGGAACAACGCCTTCCAGCGCGGAGACCGCAGCCGTATTGTTGGCGCCCTGCGTGTAGTGAATGGAGATGCCAGCCGTGGACTTCACATGGCCATCTGCAAACACCATGTTGCTGGTATCGCCGTGGCGGGGAACGGACCACGTGGTGCCTTTGCGAATGCCGTTCACACGCTCGGTGGAGTTCCAGATCGTGTAGTCCGCGTTCAGGCCGTTGAAGCCGTTATTTCCGGTCTTAACGGTCGGATCTGCGGGGTTACAGGTGCCACCCGGACGGTTCGGGTTCGGGTCACGAGTGCAGTCGTCGTCGATCGCGCCATCCATTAAGATCACCTGCTCGGACGGGCGGGGAACGATGGCAATTTTGGCATTGCCGATGTAGTTGTTGCCCAGGTAGCTGCTGCCGTGACTGCTGGCGTCACTCGGGCACAGATAGACCGCCTTGTTTTTGATGTAGGGGAAGATCGACGGACCCCAGTTCGTCTGTCGCGGCGTCGCGGCATTCAGGTTCCACTCACCGCTCCAGATTTGGCAGAAGCGTTCGTCGTAGTCTTGCGTGTACATAGAGAAGCCTAGACCGAGTTGGCGAAGGTTACTTGCGCAGCTGGTCTTACGGGCTTGTTCTCGGGCGCGTGCAAACACGGGGAAGAGAATGGCAGCGAGGATCGCAATAATGGCGATGACGACGAGCAACTCGATCAGGGTAAAACCTTTTTTCTTTTGCATAAAAGGATTCCTCCAAGGAATGAAAGCGGGGCTAGGATAGATTTTGACGAACATCGTCAAGAGGCGCACCACTAAACACTATGATTATATCACAACTCAATTTGTTCCGCAATAGCGGGAACATAAATTTTATCTCGCACCAACGCAATACACAACGTGAATAGTGCATGCACAGACAGGAACTCCAGTTGCACACCCAAGCAAATACACGTAATCGCACCTAAGCGATCTGATGCATTCTTCGCAAGGAGAAGCACATATCCCCTTTTGACTTTTCTCTGCCGGACATGATATAATCACCTCTGTGCCGGCGCCATCCCGCTGTTCCTCTCTGCGGGGGACTCACTTAACCTGACAAAGCCGTTTTAAGGCACGCGTCGTCTTACGGAGAATTTT
>JAYUMV010000176.1:0-10396 GCA_043762265.1 Chthonomonadaceae bacterium
CGCAGAGCATTCAGGCCAAAGCAGTAGAAGAGGTTTGCTCCATTACTGCGGAAACGTTGGCGCAGAATCCTTACGATATTCCTTTTGCCTGTCTCTACCTGCTGGATGATGCATGCACCGAAGCGCATCTGGCGGGAAATGCTGGTATAGAGGCCGGTACGACTATAAGCCCTCCCTCCTTCAAATGGGACACTCTCGACCCTCATTCGCCTCTTCTGTCCTTCAAGCAGGCGGCAGAGAGCGGGCAGATCGTAGAAATTAAGGAAGTTTCCGCTCGGTTCGGCGCTTTGCCTGTTGGCGCTTGGGAAATCCCGCCTGAGATAGCGCTTATTCTGCCGATAACTCTTCCGGGAAACCAAAAACCAAGAGCGCTTCTTCTGGCTGGGGTTAGCCCCATGAAAGCCCTTGATAATGCCTATTTGAGCTTTCTCGATCTGGTGGCGGGGCAGGTCTCTAACTCCATCGCCGAAGCGCGCGCCTATGAAGAGGAACGCAAACGCACCGAAGCGCTGGCCGAACTGGATCGGGCAAAAACCGCGTTTTTCAGCAACGTCAGCCACGAGTTTAGAACCCCGCTTACCCTCATCCTGGGACCGATGGAAGAGGCGCTTAACAAGGGGCATAAGGCGCTGGAAGGTGAGAGCCTGGAGACAGTACATCGAAATAGCCTGCGCCTCCTCAAGCTGGTCAATACGCTGTTGGACTTCTCTCGTATAGAGGCAGGTCGGATGCAGGCAGCCTATGAGCCTACGGATTTAGGCGGATATACTGCGGAGCTTGTCAGCCTCTTCCGCTCCTCGGTTGAAAAGGCCGGAATGCAGCTTCTTGTCGATTGCCCTTCTCTTTCTCAACCTGTCTATGTAGACCGAGAGATGTGGGAGAAGATCGTGCTGAACTTACTATCCAATGCCTTTAAGTTCACCGAGCAGGGCAGCATTGAAGTCGCGTTGCGGGAGACGCTGCACAGTGCCGTTCTCACCGTCCGTGATACCGGAACCGGCATCTCGGACGAGCAACTTCCCCACATCTTTGAGCGCTTTCACCGCGTGGAAGGTAGGCGCGCTCGAACGCACGAAGGAACAGGGATTGGCCTTGCACTCGTGTCGGAACTTGTAAAACTGCATGGCGGCCAGGTCACGGTAGCGAGTAGGGTCGGCGAGGGGACAACCTTTACTCTCTCTCTTCCAAAGGGCACGGCACATCTAGCAAAAGAACACCTTCAGCAAAAACAAATGCTCTCCTCTACGGTACCCGGAGCAAATCCCTATATTGCGGAGGCTCTGAGGTGGCTACCCGATCAGGGGCATACTCTCATTTCGGCTGAGGCATTTAAGGATCGCGAACCTTTGGAGGAAAGCGTAGAAGATCTTGCCCCGCCGAAAAAGTCCAAAGGTCGCATCATCGTGGCAGATGACAATGCCGACATGCGCTCCTATGTCTCTGGGCTTCTCGATCCCTTCTATGACGTGATTGCCGTTTCGAATGGCAGAGTTGCCCTGAATCGGATCAAAGAGCGTCTGCCAGACCTGGTATTGAGCGACGTCATGATGCCTGGGCTTGACGGATTTGAACTCCTTCGCGAACTTCGGGCCGATGAGCGTACGCGAACGCTCCCCGTCATTTTTCTTTCCGCACGCGCGGGAGAAGAGGCGCGTGTCGAAGGACTGGAGGCCCAGGCCGATGACTACCTTACCAAGCCCTTTAGTGCCAAGGAGCTTCTGGCGCGGGTAGCTTCCCACCTCAAGATGGCACGCATCAGAAAAGAGGCCACAGCAGAACGAGAACGTCTCTTAGAGGAGCTTAAGGTCGAGCGCAATCGCCTTACCGACATCTTCATGCAATCGCCTGCTTTCATTGCCGTTTTGCGAGGAAGAGAGCATGTCTTCGAGAGAGCAAACCCATGCTACTTCCAGCTCGTGGGACATCGAGATCTGATCGGCAAATCGGTACGAGAGGCGTTTCCCGAAGTCGAAAGCCAGGGTTTTTTCGAGATTTTGGATGAAGTGTATCGAACCAAGAAGCCTTTTGTCGGGGAGGCGATGCGTATTTTCCTTCGAGCGGAGGCGGATGCGCCACCGCGTGAGCGCTATCTCGACTTTGTCTTCCAGCCTCTCATCGAAGCAGATGGGTCGGTATCGGGAATCTTCGTGCATGGCGTGGATCTGACCGAACGTAAGCAGACTGAAGAAGCGCTTCAGGAAAGTGAAGGAAGTCTTCACCTTGCCATCGACGGCGCTCACCTTGGCACTTTTTATTGTACGGTGCCTTTCGAGAAAATCCTCTGGAACAATACTTGCAAGGAGCATTTCTTTTTGCCGCATGATGCGGAGGTAGATTTCAATCTTTTCTATTCCCTCCTCCATCCAGACGACCGAGAGTTGACACGTCAAGCAATTGACCGGGCAATGAGCGAGCATGTTCAGTATAACGTGGAGTACCGTGTCGTGGCTCCTGATGGGCGGATGCGCTGGATAAATGCGATCGGCAGGGGCTACTATGCCGAAACGGGTGAGCCAACGCGCTTCGACGGGATCACAATAGACATTACCGAAAAAAAGACTCAGGAGAGGGCGCTTAAACTTCTCATCGCAATCAACGACGCGACCCGTGCGCTTTATGAACCCAAAACCATTATGGGAGTCGTGGCCCGATTACTGGGCGAGCATTTAGAGGCTTCACGCTGCGCCTATGCTCCCGTCGAAGACGATGAAAATCATTTCACGGTCTATGAAGACTACACCGACGGCTGCCCAAGCAGCGCGGGACGCTACGCGCTCACGGATTTTGGACCACGCGCCGTGGAAAAACTCCGCGCGGGCCATACTTACATTCTTAATGACCGCGATAGGGAAGGCACCTTCGAAGATAACCTTGCTGCCTTCGAAGCCATCGAGATTCAAGCGATTATCTGCACGGCGCTCCTTAAGGACGGCAAACTTACCGCGATGATGGCGGTCCACCAGAGTAAACCAAGGACATGGAGCGCGGAAGAGATAAAACTCGTGGAGATGGTTGCCGAGCGCTCCTGGGCCATTATCGAGCGAGCGCGGGCAGACACCGCGCTCAGGGAACGCTCCGAGGAGATCGCTTCGCTCAACGTTCGGCTCAAGCGTTCGATGACCGAAACGCATCACCGGGTCAAAAACAATCTGCAACTGATGTCGGCGCTTATCGAATTGCAGCGCCAAGACGACAGAGACAGCATCTCTTTCTCCGACCTTCTGCGTCTAAAGCAGAACATTCAGGCGCTGGGCGTCATTCACGATATTCTCACGAAGGAATCCAAGGAGGACGGCGACGCGGCTTTCCTGTCGGGGAAGCGCGTTTTGGAAACATTCCTGCCCATCCTGCAAGGGACGCTTGGAGCACGTCGGCTCGTCACCGAAATTGAAGAAGTCTCCTTACCTGGCAAGCAGGTTACCTCCCTTGCCATCGTGGCAAACGAACTTATCGCGAATGCTGTGAAGCATGGCAAGGGCGATATAGAGCTTATGCTGCACGTTAAAGACGATCGAATCACCTTGGAAGTGTGTGACGACGGCCCAGGCTTTGCGGCGGATTTTGACCCGGAAATCGCTGCGAATACCGGGTTAGAATTGATTGAGAACATCGCTCGCTTCGATTTACGCGGCGAGACTTCCTATGAGAACCGGGAAACGGGCGGGGCACGTATCGTTATTGCCTTCCCTGTTTCGCGTTTCATTTGCTAAGGGTTGAAGAGCCAGGCATGCTCAGGAGGCAGGCATCTGGTCGCTCACGCAAAACGACACTTACACGCTCAGGAAAGACGCTTCTTCAACAAAAGCAGCGCGAACGGGCAATCGAATGCCTGCTCGCGCTCCTTGGATATTGTGGGTAGCCGTCTATTGCCTACCGTGTGTTGGTGTCCCCCTGCGCAGTCGCGTTGAGGAACCAGATACGCCGTTCGGTTTCGTCGATGTACACTTCCAGCAGGCTGGCCGTCGCCACATCCTTATGCTCATCGCAGACCTCATGCGCTTTACGCATGTTGGCCGCCATATTCTGATTGTCCTGCATCAGTTCGCGTACCATGTCGAGCGGGGCGACAAAATCCTGGTTGTCGTCCTGAACGCTTTGCAGTTGGGCGATGTGACCGATGCTGCGAATGGTCGTACCGCCGATTTTGCGGACGCGTTCGGCGATGGGATCAATGGTCGCGAAAATCTGATCGGCATGTTCATCGAACAGCAGATGGTAGTCGCGGAAATGGCTGCTTGCAAGATGCCAGTGGAAATTCTTGGTCTTGATATACAGCGCAAAAGCGTCCGCCACGAGCGGGTTCAAGGCCTTCACAATGTCTTTGATACCTTCCAGATCGGTGGGAGTCGCCAGTTGGCGCGGCGCAGGGTAGCTCTTGATGTTGTCGTTGTCACTGGAACGCTTGCTGTCTGTCTTCTCTATCGAGCGGGTGGTTGTAGCCGTCATGGGCCGTTACTCCTTGAATGGGTTTGAATTCTGCGAGAATGCTCTCACTCTTTATAACTGAATACGTCCCAAAAAGTTCCATGACCGAACCCGATGATACGCCTTCGCTTGGAGGAGTTGATTCAGTTGCGGGATTCGGCGCCGTAAGTTTGCCAGCGGTCGGCGGCGGGTTCGAGGGGGACGAAGGTGGTGGAACGGCGGATTTCCTCTTCCAACGCTTCGCGTTCGGTTTCCAGCGTGGCGACATGGTCGCGGAGGTAGTCCAGTTCGTCTAAGATGCGCTGACGGGCATCGGTGGTTTCGAGCAGGTGCTGATGCGCGATGAGGGGCACCTGAATGATGTAGGCGACGCAGAACGAAAGCAGCGAAGGGTCGGCAGGCAGTTCAAGATCGGGTTGCACCATGCGCGCGCGATCTGCCAGCAGGGTGAGGTAGCGTCGAAACAGCTCTGTCAGCTCTTCCACATTCGCTTCCAGCCCTTCTCGGGTTTCGGGCAGATCCTCGACATCCTCGACTCGTCCGACCAGATAGGGCAGTTCCGCCTCCATATACTCCAGAATGCGAAACCGACCGTTGGCGGCAGCGATCAGGCGCATGCGTCCGTCGTCCAGATGCTCGACCTGCTGGATCTGCACAACGCAGCCGACCGAATGCGGCACGGCAGCCTCGCCGATCTCTTCCCCCTCCTGAATCAGCACCACGCCGAACGGTTCGTTGCGGTCGATACAGTTTCCGATCATCGCCAGGTAACGCTCCTCAAAAACCTGAAGTTGGAGCAGAAACTGGGGAAACAGGACGTGATTGAGCGGGAACAGCGGCAGAGTATAGATACGCGCGGGTGGTACGGACATAACAACCTTTCTAACTGGCCTTTCGGAATATGGGCGGCACGGCCCATAAGCTTATCGTACTTCCAAGAGTCCCACTTTGTTCTGCCTGGTCCTGGAGCCTTATGGCTTGCGCTGCAGGGTCGCTCCGAAGAAGGCGTCCAGTCCATCGCGGTGCGGCCAGGTGCGCAGATAAGAGCCCTCGGTGAGCGGGGCAAAACGCTGCTTTAGCTCCGCCGAAGGCGCGGGCGGCTTCGACGTCGTTTCCTCCGCGTTGCGCCGCGCGCGCGGGGGCTGTTTCGCCATCTGCTCGGCGCGCCCCCACGCGGCCAGCAGTCGCCCGGCCACGGGCACGATGCTGAATTCTTTACCCTCCGCAGAAGCCAGAAACGCCTCGACGATCTGCTCATTCTGTTCGGGTTCAAACGAACAGGTGACATAGTGCAGGTAGCCGCCCGGAGCCACCAGCAGAGAAGACTGCGCCAGCAACGTACTCTGCAGACGCGCGAGCACCGGGCGGTCCATCAGACGCCATTTCGTGTCTGGACTGCGTCGCAGTACACCGCTGCCGGTGCAGGGGGCGTCGAGCAGCACATGGTCGGCGCTGCCATTGAGGCCCAGCAGGACTTTGCGGGCTTCGCCATCGCGTCGCCAGATGCCTTCGGCATTGGCTTCCAGCTCGATGATCTCCATCTTCGAGACCCCAGCGCGGTGGGCACGATCCTGCAGCTCCTCCAGGCGCGGCAGGGCGATGTCGAGCGCGACCAGTCGGCCCCGATTCTCCATCAGCGCGGCGAGCGGCAGTGTCTTGCCCCCCGCGCCTGCGCCGACATCCACGACGGTCTGGCCCGGATGCACGTTTGTCAGGAGCGCCGCCAGTTGGCTCGCCTCCTCCTGGACCTCGTACCAGCCTGCCCGGTATCCGGGCTGGTCGAAAATATTGACGCGGTGCGGCAGTTCCAGGCCCCAGGGCGAGAACTCTGTCGGCGTCAGTTCGGGCAGTGCCGTGCGCACACGTTGACGGTCGGCGCGCAGCGGGTTCAGGCGCAGTGTCGTGGGGGCCTGTGTATTGAAGGCCTTTCCAGCGGCAATGGCCTGCGTTCCCAGCAGAGTCTCCAGAGAGGTCGCCATCTCGTCCGAAAAAGAGAGCGTGATCCGCAGATAGTCGCGCGGCGTCTGCGGTGTCGGCAGGCGATCAAAGGCGGCCATCACCGTCTCGTCTCCGGCATCGGCTTCGGCCCACAGTCGTATGCGTGTCTCTGGACTATCGGGCCGCTCCAGAATCTCCAGCAGACGACGCTGACGGCGCAGGTAGCGGACGCTGCCGTAGAGCGCTTCGGCAACCCACCGACGTTCCGACGCGTTGAGATAGCGGCGGGAGCGGAACTCCGCCCCAACGACGCGATCCAGCGGCGTACGATCCCGTTCCTCTTGCCAGCGCGTATAGATCTCGATGGCGGCATAAATGGCCCGCTCGGAGCGCAGCAGACGCGGCACGGACGGCTCTGCTTTCAAGGATGTTTCAGACTCCACGCCACACCGCCAGACTGGAAGGAACCAGAGAGAGTATATTTTGAAAACCCGAGGCGTGCGAGGCCCCAATGAGTCCGGCAATCAAGACCCATAACAACCCGATAATTAGCCCCAGGAGCAGAAAGGGGATCAACAGCGCGACGATGACGGTACCTGCCGCGCCGCCTAGCGAGATATCCTGCGCGTACTGGAGGCCGATCGCCTGAAGACACCAGACCCAGATATAGCCCAAAATGGAGATGCCCATGGAGATTTCCATGGCCTGGATCACCTTTTGAAAACCGGGGGTCGAGAAAGGATTCGGCGGTATTGCGCGGCCCGAGGGGGGCAGCGTCGTTCGGCCACCGGCAGGAGAGGATTCGGTGTACTGTACCGGGGTCATCTGTCCGAACGGCGACGGAGTGTTTCCCGTGGAAGCGAGGCCCGGATCCGGCAGGAAGAAAGGCACGATGAGCGCACTTACCGCTGTAAACAGCAGCAGCGGCGCACGACTGTAGGCGGCCACCCGAAACGACTTCGGATAGAGCTGACGATTGCCGAACATCCGCCCCACCACATGCAGAAAAGCTCCCCAGACGAACGCACCCGTGATGGCGCCGATGACTCCGCCAGCCGCGCCAAGAACGATCTGCATGAGGATGGCAGCGAAACTGGAAGGGTGGAGCGCCAGTTGAATCAGACTCGAAACGATCGAGCAGAGGCCGACGCCCAGCCCGAAAGTCACCAGGAAGGCGAGAGGCATATTGTAACCGGTCCGCTCCGCCTGCTCGCGAAAGAAGGCGTTCGGTTCACGGATCACGCGCACCCAGTCGGTGACCGCCTGCTTCATGTCGAACGTATCCGGCGGCTGCGCGAATCCGGGGCGCGGTGGCGGATTATAGTAGGTGGACGGCGGCGAGCCGCCATAAGCGGCCGCCCCATGTCCTTGGTAGCTGCCCGCACCAGGCTGCTGTGCCGAGGGAGCGCCGCCGGGCGCTCCGTAGGGCAACGTTGTCTGTCCGGGAGGAAAACCCCCGGTCATGGGAGGCACGGTTGGACTGGAACTGCCGTAAGGAGCCGGGGAAGCCGACTGTCCGTAGACCGTCGGCTCTGCAGGCTGTCGTGGCAGCGTTTGCGTCGGTTGTCCGTAAGAGGCGGGAGCAGCGGCCTGCCCGCTTGGCGGCGAACTCGGAGAGAGGTCTGTCGCAGTCCCTGACGTTCTGGACAGGCGTGCGACCATCTCGCGGGCCTGCGGGTAGTCCGGTTGCAGTTGCAGCGCCTGTTGGGCCGCCGTCAGGGCATATTCCTTATGTCCGGCGTTGGCGTAGGCCACCGCCAGATTATAACGTACCGCCGGGTTCGAGGGCTGCAGTGTGACCGCCTGCATCACGACGCGGACGGCATCCGCGTGCCTTCCTGTCTGCCCGTACGCTGTTCCCAAAGGGAGCAGCGCCTGGAGGTCGTTGGGCGCGTTATCAACGGCCCGCTCCAGGTAGGGGATCGCCTCTGCCGCGTTGCCGTTTTGCAACGCGGTAAGGCCCGCATCTCTCTCTGCCGACATAGGAAGGCTACCTCTCTCTCCGAAACCACTTATGCTTCGGTACGACGCGAAGGGGAGGGAATCCCCGGTAGGCGCTTAGAACGAATGCGGTGCATTGCCCGAAAACGCGGAACTGATCATCGAAACGCGGTAGAACGCGCCGATCACAAAGAGGATGAGCGAGATGACTGAGATGATGATCGCGGCTTTCGCTTTGCCTTCTCCCTCCATCCCCGGATTTTCTGCGATCATCCGTTTGGCGGCGTTCGCTTTCGTGATGGCGAGAGGAGCCAGAACAATTGCGCAGCAGAAGATACTGACGATCGATAGGATCAGCGCGTCATTCGCCTCTTTGCTGGCCTTGGGCATCATCGGCATTGCGTTCGGAGGGGTATAGGCGTTGCGCGGCGCGCCCCCATAGGCGGCGGCTCCCTGCTGCTGATAGGGCTGCTGCGGCTGGCCATAAGGCTGTTGCGGTGGCTGTTGTCCGTAGGGCGGTTGCTGGGGCTGACCATAGGGTTGCTGCGGCGGAGCCGGTTGTCCGTAAGCGGGGGGTTGCTCATACGGCTGTTGGGGCTGCCCGTATTGCGGTGCGGCAGGCGGAGTGTAGGCGGGGGGCGCCATGGGGGTGCCCGAGAGACGTGCTACCGCTTCCTGCGCTTTCGGATAGTCGGGCTGGAGTTGCAGGGCCTGTTGCGCCGCGACCAATGCCTGCTCTTTGTACCCCGCACTCTCGTAGGCGACGGCCAGGTTATAGCGGGCCTGCGCGTTCGAAGGCTGCAAGGTTACGGCCTGTGTGAGAGCGTTGACCGCATCCATTTGCCGTCCCGCCTGTCCATAGGCCGCGCCAAGATATTGTTGCGCCTGATAGTCGTTGGGATCGATGGCAACGGCCTTTTCCAGTTGTATGATCGCCCCATTGATATCGCCGCTCTGCAATGCGGCAAGTCCTGCGTCTGTCTCTGCTGCCATGAGTTGTCTCTCTCCTCTCTGATGATGCCCGATACACAGATATACGTTTTAGATTTCGAAGCGATGTTCGCACGACGCGCCCGGGAAGATTTAATGGCTGCTGGTTGGCGCCATTGCGAGCGACACAATGAAAGCGATTGTGAAGAGCGCCAAAAGCACGCTCCCGATGATGCCCATCACCAGAGCCGCGTTCGCCTTCTCTATGCCCTTCAAATTGGGATTCTCCGCGATCTGTTTTTTTGCTTTGATTGCAAAGCCGATGGCGAGCGGGGCAAGCACCATAGCAGGGAAACACATACAGGCGAGAAGACCGATGATCGAGAGAATAAGGGCGGTATTCGCGGCCGGAGCCTCCGTCTGAAACATCGGCCCCGCTCCATAGAGTTGGGGCTGGGCGCTGTTGGGCGGCCCACCATAAGCTGCCGCTCCCTGAGGATGATAAGGCATGGCAGGAGGCATCACGCCATAGGGCTGTTGTGGCTGTCCGTAGGGCGCCTGCGGTTGTTGTCCATACGGCGATGGTTGCGGCTGTCCATACGGCGGTTGGGGTTGCGCGTAGGACGGCTGCGGCTGGGTCGGTTGTCCGTACGCGTTCGGCTGCCCATAGGACGATTGCTGGGGCTGACTGTACGAGGGGTCGGCGGACAGCGGAGAGGCAGGAGGCAGCGGTACGCCGGAGAGCCGGGCGACCATCTCCTGGGCTTTCGTATAGTCCGGCTGCAACTGGACCGCTTGCTGCGCCGCCATGGTAGCCTGTTCCTGGTAGCCTGCGCTCTCCAATGCGACTGCCAGATTATAACGGGCCTGGGCATTGGCGGGCTGAATCTGCACGGCTTTGGTGAGAATGTGTACGGCGTCCATTTGCCGCTCCGCCTGGCCATATGCGGCGCCGAGGTAGAGACAGGTCTGGAAATCGTTCGGATCGGCGGCATTGGCCTGTTCCAGTTGGGTGATGGCCCCACTCACATCGCCGCTTTGCAAGGCTAAGTATCCTGCGTCTCTGGCTGCCGACATGAATTGATTCTCCCTATGCAAGGTGACAATCGGCTAGGATTGTGCGCACTGGCCCCTGCGCCTGACGGTGCTCATAGGACTTGAG
>JAYUMV010000177.1:0-2480 GCA_043762265.1 Chthonomonadaceae bacterium
AAAGGGTTTCCCCTAATCGAGCTGCTGGTGATTAAGACAGTGCTTCCTTCCAAAAGGTTACAAGAAAATAGAGACATGAAAATATATTCGATCCACTCCCTCCCGGCAGGCCAGGAATCGAGGCCGGAGGCGCGTGCCTGGGTCGAGGTAGACCTGCATGCGATCCGCGCGAATATCGCCCTTCTGCGCGCGTTGCCGAGGCTAAAGCGTTGTACTATGATGGCGGTCGTCAAGGCCGACGCGTATGGGCACGGCCTGGTTCCCGTCGCGCAGACGGCTCTGGAAAGCGGCGTGGACTGGCTGGGCGTCGCCACCGTGGAAGAGGGCGTTGCCTTACGGCAAGCGGGATTGAAAGGACCTATACTGTTGATCTGCGCGCCCGCGCCAGGCGAGGCGGTTCGACTGCTTCAGTTCGGCCTGACCGCCTCTGTCGGCGATGCCGTGACCCGCGACGCATTGGCGCAAGCTGCAGAACATCTGGGTTTGACGGACCCGCCTGCCGTCCATCTGGAGATCGATACCGGGATAGGGCGGGCGGGAGCGCTCCCGGACGAAGCGCTGACGTTCTGGCGAGAGACCGTCTCAGCGGGTCTGCGCGTGACCGGATTGATGTCTCACTTCTCCGATGCCGATGGAGACGAGGAGTTTACGCAGGCGCAACAGAGCGCCTTCCGGACGGTTCGGACCGTTTTGAATCAGGCAGGAGCGCAGTTCGAACTGGTACACTTGAGCAACAGCGCAGGCGTCCTGCGCCTCGGCACTGCGGAGAGCACGATGTTTCGCACCGGCCTGCTGCTCTATGGAATTCAGGCGTCTCTCGGTGGGGTCACGCCGCTTGCGTTGCTGCCCGCGATGACGGTCAAGGCGCGTGTAGCAACCGTGCGTTCTTTGCCACAAGGCCATCCGATCAGCTATGGTGTGACACACCGTCTGACACGTCCCAGTCGGGTGGCGACCGTGCTTCTCGGTTACGGAGACGGCTATCCGCGTCGCCTCTCCAACTGCGGAGCGGTGCTGTTGCAGGGCCGCCGCGCGCCGATTTTGGGCAGGGTCTGTATGGATCAGATGGTGGTCGATGTGACGGAACTGGCGGATATCGTGCCCGGTGAGATCGCTGTCTGCCTGGGAGCGCAAGGCGCGGAGCGCATTTCGGTGGAAGAGATCGCTGTGCTCCTGGAGACTACAGAGCACGAGGTCACCACCGCTTTTACCGCGCGCCTGCCGCGCGTTTTCCTCTAGCGGAACGGAGGGGGAAGGGGTATAATAGAGACTGCGCTTTGTCTTCTATTCCACCGCTGTCGCCACTCAGGTTATCGGCGCGGTCGCATAGGCCCGAACTCTGCCCGAATGCACCAGATTCTCAGTGAGGAGTAGCTTCCCATGTCGGTCCCCGATCTTCGCCCACGCCGTTTAGGGCGCGTCGCTCTGCCCCTGCTAGCCGTCGCGCTCTTTCCGACCTGGAGTCTTCTGGCGCATTCACAGTCCGCCTCGGGCAAATCCGTTCCTCATGACGAATGGACCGGCATCTATATGGGCAAGCAGAAGGTCGGCTACTCCGGTACGCACTACACCTCCGTCAGGTATCACGACACGCCTGCCCTCAAAGCGAATTCGCATGGGATCACCAAACTGAAGATGCTGGGGACTTCGGTCGAGCAAGACGAAGATACCGAGACGATCACTGATATCCAGGATCGCCCACTGGAGCAGACGTTTCATGTGGTCTCCAATGGGAGCGTGATTCAAGTGGTGGCGGTTTTTGATTATATCCAGCATAAGATCCACTGCACCATCGGGCAGGATGCTGCCGCCACTACCAAAGACATCGACATTCCGGCGGGCGCGAAGCTGGAAGGCGACAGCAACAACCTGGTCGGAGGGCAGAAACCGGCGATCGGTCAGAAGTTCGTCGCCTCCTACCTGGAGCCGCTGACGGTCGAACTGCAGGAAGCGACGGTCGAGGTGGTCGGCAAAGACACCGTGCGCGACGACAGCGGCAAACAGGTTTCGGCATTTCGGATCAAGACCGCGATGTCGCTGGGCCAGATGACCTCCTGGGTCGATGCGGAGGGGCATTCGATCAAATCGGAGATCAACCTGGGGGCGATGAGTATGGTCATGGTGGCAGAGCCGAAGGCGCACGCTATGGACAGCCATGCGCTGTCGCCTGCCCTGGCCGTCGCCCCCTCCAAGACAGGGAAGAGTTATACGCCGCCTTCCGATTTTGCAGTGGCGACCGCGATCAGCACTGCAAAACCGATCACCGACCCACGTACGGCGAAGACGCTGAAGGTGTTGATCGATGGGATCCCGACCGAGAAGCTGATTCTTTCGGACGCCCGGCAGCAAGAGACACGACGGACACAGCACCCGGCTCCGCCCTACGAAATCGAAGCGCTGGTAACCGCAGAGAGCGTGGACGAGGCGACGATACCGAGTCTTCCGATCCAGGACCCTACACTCGCGCCCTACTTGAAGGC
>JAYUMV010000178.1:0-12805 GCA_043762265.1 Chthonomonadaceae bacterium
ATTTCGGCAGGTTCGCTTGTATCGGCTCACACCAACCCGACTCGCTGTGACCGCGCTGCCCGCTTACTCCACCTTCTCAAAGCCTCAACTCTCTGATCCAGCGTTCACCTTCCACGAAGGGAACGCCGTAATTCTGCACTGACCGGCATTATACACGCCTACCCCTCCCCCTGTCAAGCATCGGCAGAACCTCACGCGCGAATCTCCCACGAACGAGAGAATTTTACAATCTCCAAGCAGAGGAACAACCGGCTTGCAGGGTAACATTCTAGCAGGGGACAAGGCGTCAGGCGAGCGGGGCCAGAGTAGGGCGGTCCGCGTGGTTCCTGTGTCAGAAGCAGCGCAGAGGGCTTCTCAATCGTACGGGAGGCTATTTTCCGTTTTGCCGCTCGCTCACAGAGTGGGGAACCAACGAACTTCCGGAGGCTTTACGCGATGAAAGAAGCAAGAAAGCTAAAAAGTGAGTCCCTGCCGCTCCAGGTGCAGCCTCTCCTCGATCACCGGGGCGGGCTCGGCCCGAATGTCGCCTCTCTGTTTCCGCCACCGGGCACATTCGAGGCGCTCGGCGGGCGAGAGGCCGTCGCCGAACTCGTGGAGAGACTCTATGACCGTTTCGAAACCGATCCTGTGCTTCGTCCGGCGTTCAGTCGTGACCTGACACTGGAGCGCGAGAAGGTGAAGCTCTTCTTCGAAACATGGTTCGGAGGCGCCTCTACTTACTTCGACGCGGGGTGGCCCCCCGGTCTCCAAGCCGCGCATGGCCCTGTCTCCATCAGTCGGGGAATGGCGGGCCGATGGGTCGGGCACTTCCTCGACTCCTGCACTGAAGTCTCCAGAGACCCGGATCTCGTCGGCCAGATCAAGCCCCTCATCTCTCGCCTCGCGATGGCGCTGGTCAACCGGTCGGACGAGCCTGTCGTCGGAGAGCGGCTTCGCAGGAGTTGCACCGGCGTCGATCCTCAAATTCTCCGCTGCATCCAGCGCGATGATGTGGCAGGCATTGCACTGGCTGCTGCCGCACACCCGCAGATGATTCCGGAGTATGGGCCGAGGTTCCTGTTGATCGCCGCCGTTCGCGGCAAGGCCCTGGCCGTTGAAGAGCTTTTGCGCCAGGGGGTAGAGGCGAACGAGGTTGCCATGCTGCCGGGGAACGAGGCGAGCGCCAGTAGCCTCCCCATGCTGCGGATCACCCCGCTCTGCGCCGCGCTGGCCAAAGATCGGGAAGCGGTCGTGAAACTCCTGGTGGCGCAGGGAGCGCAGTACGACATCTTTACCGCCGCGTTTGTCGGCGATCTGAATTCCGTGCGGGAACTGCTGGACCTGGCCCCAGAACTCGCGGACGTGCGTGATCCTGCGTGCGACCTCGCCCAGGTCACACCGCTGATGCACGCGGTTCTTGCCGGACAACTCGAAGTCGCCCAGCTCTTGTTGCAGAGGGGCGCGACCGTCGGCGTGAATAGCGTTCGCCTGATCCGTGCCGCCGCGAACTCCGGCCAGGAAGGGCTGACCGATCTGCTCCTCGAACACAGCGCAGACCCGACCACGATCGGCGCGGGCGCCTGGGTGCAGTATCCTGCCATTGCAGACAAGCTGCTCGCGCGGGGTGCGAACCTTCAGGAGGAGCCAGGGGCCTGGATCGGGATGTGCTGTACGGGAAATAGCGGACACAAAGAGAATGTGGCGCTGGCACGGGCGATGCTCCGTTGCGGCGCCGATTTGTCCGCCTGGTACAAAGGCCGAACGGCGCTGCACTGCGCGGCAAAAGCCGGGTTTGTTCAGGTGGTTGAGGCGCTGATCGAGTACGGTGGGGACGTGAATGCGTCCGACGAGCGCGGGCAGACGCCGCTGGACGCGGTCGAAGAGGGGGGTAAGAGCACAGAGCCAGCGCTGATGCGCCGCCTTCTGATCGCCCGCGGCGCGCGGCCCGGCAAGCAATAACGCAGGGGAACCGCCTTTAAAGCCGGTAGGCGCAGGCGTCAGGCAGACGCTTTGGAGTCGAGGAAGCGGTCGTAGAGGAGGCCCCAACGCAGGCCGCGTGTGCTGACTTCGACGGTGAGGCTGCCGAGGTGAGCGAGCGCCTGGGAGAGCAGGATCGCGCCGCCGAGGATGATGTCGGCACGGCGTGGGTCGAGGCCGGGAAAGGTCTTGCGCTCCTCTATGGTGCTAGAGGCCAGTTGGGAGAGAACGTCTTCCAGGTCGTCAGCATGCAGCTTATAGCCGTGCATGGTTTCGCCCGCGATTTTGCCGCCGCGCTGGATGGCGGCGAGATTGGAGACAGTGCCGCCGATGCCGACGACACGGGTTTCGGCCTGGGTGAAGTTGTCGGAGAGCGGAACGGCGGCAAACGCTTCGGAGGCCGCCAGATGCGCCGCTGCCAACTGCGAAACGGCAGGCGGATCGGATTTCAGGAAGTTTTCGGAAAGTTTGACCGCGCCCCAGTTGACGCTGATGCGGTCGGCGATCCGGTCGCTGTGCGCTTCACCCTGGATCACTTCGGTGCTGCCGCCGCCGATGTCGATCGCCAGGAGGCGTGGCACCTCGCGCCACTGCGGATCGCGGCGCACCGCGAGATAGGAGAGCCGCGCCTCCTCCTCACCGGGAATGACTTCGATCTTCAGGCCGCTACGCTCCTCGACACGATGCAGAAATTCAGCCCGATTTTCGGCGTCGCGCAGGGCGGCCGTGCCGATCGCCACCGTCGCCTGTACCGGGTACGAGGCGATCGCCGCAAGGAAATGGTCGAAGGCGTCGAGGGTACGCCGGATCGGCACCTCGCGCAGACGCCGCGCCTGCGCCATCATGCCCTCGCCGAGACGGGACTGCAGCGAGGCCTCGTAGACACGGTTGGCGCGACCGCCGCCAAGGTCGGCAATGACCATCTTGACAGTATTGCTGCCGACATCGATTCCGGCATAGAGCGCGGCATCGGGCGGCAGGGGCAGCGAACTACGATACTCCATGACTTCCGGATCAGACATGCTACTTGGACTTCTCCTTCTCTTTTCCGGACTCCGGTTCCGCTGGCGCGCCAAGCGCAATGTTGATCTCCGCGAGCGTGTCGGCAAGTTTGGACTGCGCTTTGCGGTCCAGTTCCGGCTGGGCATCCGCAGCAATAAACTCTTCCCCTGCACGCCGCAACTGCCGCATCCGCTGCTCCTGCACGTCCGCGTGCAGATCCCCTGGTTCCAGGGGCAGGATCTCCGCGCGTTCCACAAAACGGGCTAGCTCCCGCAGCAAGCGGTTGCGAAACTGTGGGGCGTGAGCGCCGAGCAGAAAGCGGGCGGTCTGGCCGAGCGCTCGCACGGCCTCCTCCGTCAACGGCGAAAGGGCAGGCACGACAGTGGGAGACGTCTCCCACTGCACCAGATGCGAGGCGGCGTATTTCCCGGCAGGAGCGGGCTCTGTCGTGGGCAGGTCTTTGAAGGGCGCAAGAAATGTCTGAATATGGCGCGCCTTGATCTCGGTCAGGCCGGGCACGGCCAGCAGCGTCTCCAGGGAGGCGTTGCGTAGGGCGGCCAGGTTGTCGAGGCCCGCCTTCTGGATCGCGCGCAGGCGTATCGGTCCCAATCCGGGAATGTCAGCCAGACGACGGGGGGCGGCGATGTGTGGGCGAGCGTCGCCGCGGGGCAGGGCGGGGGACGGGTGGGTCGGATTCGACGGGGTCTTCGGCATGGGCGGTCTTATCCTCGATCATCGGCGCGGGAGTGTCGGGCAACGGCGCGACGGGCAGTGGCAGCGTGACGGGCGGCTTCGGATCCAGCGCCGCCTGCGCGGCCTCTTCCAAAAGAGCGATCAGGTGGGGGAAAAGCTCCTGCTCTTGCCACTGCGTCCAGTCGGTCAGAAACTTCGCATAGCGGGCATCGCGCTCGAAGCGTGTCTCGCGACAGAGCGTCAGCAGGCCGATCCCGGCATCGAAATCCACATAGTGTACGCCGACCACCGGCTCGTCCCGATGATCCGTGCCGAAACTGTCCTTCAAAAGGTGTGCCAGGTGCGCGGTCAACTGCGGCACCAGCACATCGGCGTCGTGCAGAAAGCCCAGATGATCCTGCAGCGCTTTGACGGTGTTCAGTCCGGCGGTGAAACGGGCGGCAAAATCGGGCGTTGGGGCGTAGATCTCCTGAAACAGCTCCATCGTATAACGCAGGCGCTTGGCCGCGATCCGCATCTGATGGAGTTCGTAGACGGATTCTGCATCGGTCAGGTACGGGACGAACGCCAGCATCTCGTCGAGGCGGGTGCCGAGGATCAGGGCCGCGTTGACAGCGAGCGGCGCCTCCGGATCCAGGCCGTGTATCGGTTCAGCTCTTGCCATGTCGCCCCTTCCTATGCCTGCCTCGGTGCGTTTTGGTTTCGGGAGCAGCTGTCGCTTCCGACTTCGGTTTCGCCTCCGGAACGACTTCTTTGGGGGGCGGAGCCACGGCAATCGCGTGGAAGCGTGCCAGCAGCTCCTGATCTTCCAGGTGGGCGATAGTCTCGCGCACAGCCTTCTGTGCCTCGTCCCGTTGGTCCTTCATCTGCGTGATGAACGAGGCGAGACCACCCCGCTGTTCCGGCGGCAGGCTGGCCTCACGTTTGGTCAGCGTGTCGATCATCACGTCGAGGTCTCGCGCCTGTCCGAGCGCGCCGGTCACGGTCTTGATCTCACGCTCGAAGCCTCGAAACTGTTTTTCCGGAAAACAGTCGTGAAACACTTCCAGCGCGGCGCGGGTGCGCCGCGACCAGACCCGCATCTGCTTGATCGGCTCCGTCTTCTCGCCTTCCTTTGCGCCTTCCAGATGCGACAGCATCCTTTCCAGGCGCGGTTGAATGGCCTGTACCGCATACTGCCGTAAATTTAAAGGCTCTGGTTCGGACATAGAAGGGTTTCCTGGCTTCCTATCGATATCAGGCGTGATCTATGCGAAGACGTTGCGCAGTTCCGGTTCTCGGTCGGCATTGACGAGGGCGATTACGCTGTCGTGCAGTTGCAGGGTGGTCTCTCCGGAGGGCAGAACGGCGTGCTCGTCGCGAATGATCGAAATGATCAACGCTTCCGGCGGCAGGTTCAGATCCTTCACCTGTCTGTTGAGGACAGGCGATTTCGTGCCGATCTCGATTTCGACGATCTCGATATTGCCCCGATTCAGCGCCGCGAGCGGGATCATCTCGCCCCCCCCGACCTCCTGCTCGATCAGATTGTAGATGATTTTGGTCGAACTCACGGTGGCGTCGATGCCGAGTTGATGAAACAGTTTTTCACTGCGCGGGTCGTTGACGCGGGAGATGGTGCGCGGCACGCTGAACTCCATCTTCGCCATTTGACAGACCACGAGGTTGTCGTCATCGCTGCCGGTGGTGGCGACGACGGCGTCGGCGCGTCCGAAGCCAGCTTCCAACTGCTGGTCGGCCTGGCAGCCGTCGCCCTGCATGATGACTTCACCCAACTCTTCGGCCAGGATCCGATAGCGCGCGCGGTCTTTTTCCAGCAGCAGCACTTCGTGTTTGGCCGCGCAGAGCTGTTTGGCGAGGAAGTAACCGATGTTCCCCCCGCCGACGATGATAATGTACATTCCTGTCCTCTTGACTCTTAGACGTTCTGCGCGAGATACTCTGCGGAGTAGTCTTTCGCCAGGCCCCACTCGTTGGTGGTCACAAAGTCACGCAGCAGTCCGGACGCGATGGTCGTGGTGCAGAGCGTGATGATCCCGAGCTGCCGGTAGCGGTCGGCGCGGATGGGGTCGTAGATGCGGGCGATGACGCGCGGCACGTTGAAAGTGTGTTGCGCGATCTGCGCCGCCATGATGTTGCGGTTGTCGCCCTGCGTCGCGGCGACAAAAACGTCTGCGCTTTCGATCCCTGCGCGCCGCAGTACATCCTCATCGATCCCGTTGCCGACGATGCGATTTCCTTTAAAGCGCGTTCCCAATCGGCGGAACGCCTCGCTCTGCTCGTCGATGACGGTGACCGTATGGCCGTCTTTGTACATCAGCCGTGCGAAGGTTGTGCCGACGCGACCACACCCCAGAATGACGATGTTCATGATTGCTTAAGCTCCTTGTTCGGACTGTCGCCGTCCTTACTACCCGGAACCGCGCGAAGGGCGTCCGGCAGGTACTAGACAGTATACACCAAACCCCCGTAGATTCTGTGTACGCCATGTGCTAAAATAGGGAGTTCCGTGCAAGACGCGGGATGCCCTATTCTGACCCGGAGAGACACCTCAACGCCATGAGCGAACAGCATGACCTCAAGGACGCGACCCGCGCCCGCTCCATTCTCGCGACCGACTGTGGAAGCACGACGACCAAAGCCATTCTGATCGAACTGATGCCGGACGGGCAGTATCGACTGACCACGCGCGGCGAAGCGCCGACGACGGTCGAAGCTCCCTTCGACGATGTCACGGTCGGCGTCGTCAATGCCGTACGGGAATTGGAGGAGCTGAGCGGTCGCACCATTCTCGGCACGGACGGCAAGCCGATGACCCCCTCGACAGACGCCAAAACGGGCGTGGATCTCTATCTCTCCACCTCCAGCGCGGGCGGCGGTTTGCAGATGTCGGTCGCGGGCGTCGTGAAGGCGATGAGCGCGGAATCGGCGCAGCGCGCGGCCCTCGGCGCGGGCGCGATCATCATCGACGTCATTGCCGTGGACGACGGACGCAAAGAGTATCAGCGCGTGGAGCGCCTGCGCCAACTGCGCCCCGACATGATCCTGATGTCCGGCGGCACCGACGGCGGCACGGTCAACCATCTCGTCGAGATGGCGGAGATGCTGCTCTCCGCCGACCCCAAGCCCCGCCTCGGTATCGGCCTCAATCTCCCGGTGATCTACGCCGGCAACAAAGAGGCGTTCAAGCAAGTGGAAGAGATTATCGGCGACAAGGTCTCGCTGCGGCAGGTCGAGAACCTGCGCCCGACCCTGGAGCGGGAAAATCTGCTGCCCGCCCGCGAAGCTATCCACGATCTGTTCCTGGAGCACGTCATGCAGCAGGCTCCGGGCTACGGTAAGCTCTCCGGCTGGACCAGCACCGGCATCATGTCCACTCCGAATGCCGTCGGCAAGATCATGCAGACCATCGCGGAGCAGCGGCATATCAACGTCCTGGGCGTCGATATCGGCGGCGCGACCACCGACGTCTTCTCGGTCTTCAGCAATATCTTCAACCGCACCGTCTCCGCGAACCTTGGCATGTCCTACTCGATCTGTAACGTGCTGACAGAGGCAAAAGTCGAGAACATCAAGCGCTGGCTGCCCTTTGCGGTTTCCGAGGCCGATCTGCGCAACCAGCTCCGCAACAAGATGATCCGCCCGACCACGATCCCGCAGCGACTCATGGATTTGCAGATCGAGCAGGCGGTCGCACGGGAGGCGCTGCGCCTGGCGTTCGAGCACCACAAGTCTCTCGCACGCGGCCTGACCGGTGTGACGATGGAGAAGAACGTCGGCAACATCTTCGATCAGAAGGGCACTGGCCAGACGCTCGTCAACCTGATGAAGCTGGACATGGTCGTCGGCTCCGGGGGCGTGCTCTCCCACGCTCCCCGCCGCGAACAGTCCGCCCTGATGATGATGGACGCCTATCAGCCGGAAGGCTTCACGCTCCTGACTGTCGACTCCATCTTCATGATGCCGCAACTCGGCATTCTCTCTACCGTGCATCCGGAAGCGGCGACGCAGGTCTTCGAGCGGGACTGCTTGATCTACCTCGGCACCTGTATCGCGCCGGTCGGCGTGGCGAAAGAGGGCGAACCGTGCGTCACCGTGACCATCGGCGGCAAGACGGAGGCGATTCCGTTCGGCACGATCCGCGTCTATCCGCTCGGCTTCAAAAACGGCGATGAGGGCGAGCCGGAAGAGACAGCCATCACCGTGACCCCTGCCCGCAACTTCGATCTGGGTGAGGGCAAGGGCAAAGAGATCCAGAAGACGGTTCAGGGCGGCGTCGCCGGGGTCATCATCGATACACGCGGGCGCCCGCTCCAGATCCCGACCGAAGACAATGCCCGCGTCGTCAAGATGAAAGAGTGGCTTACCGCCATGAATCTGCCCAGCGCCCAATAACAACCGCCCAATAACAACTTTGTGAACGGACCAGGATCGGACACGTATAATAACGCAGTGAGAAGATCCTGTGAAAGGGGAAATGGATATGAGTACCAAGACTTTAGATGCGCCGGATATCGGGGTGATCGAACTGCCGGAGACGGCGGAGCCACCGACGGATTCGGATGTAGACCACACTCCTGGAGATGCGGGCAACGATTTTGGGCGCTGTCCGGTTTGCGACAAGCCCCTGCGCCCGCACGACCCGAATACGGGGCAGCCGCGCACGCCGCCGGTCGGCAAAGGGTTTGCCAGCCGGGCAAAGTGCGGTGGTTGCGGCACGATTCTCTACTACAAAGGCGGCAAAGAGTGGGGCATCCTGCTCGACAGCGATCTGAGCGATGAGGATCGTGCACTCGATAAGCTGCGCTGGTAGTTGCGATTCAGAGCAGCGCAAAAGTTGGGACGGGGCGCGAGAGGCGGGGTCATGTCACGCGGAGGTTTCATGCGACGTAAGATCTTGTTGGCTCTAGGTATCGTTCCCTTGCTGGGCGCGTTCGGTGTCACCGCTGCCCGGTTTCCGGCGCTTCAGATGGGCAAGCAGGCCGATGGTGGCTTTGTGGTCTCGACCGGTCGCCGTATCGGGCCAGGTACGATCGCGTTCAACGGGCGCCCTGTCGATATTGCGCTGCATCCGAGCGGGGAGTTCTTCGCGGTTCTGAATCAGAGCAATGTCTTCCTGGCGACGAAGGACGGCGTAATCTCCGATTCGACGGCTCCGCTTGGCGCGGGGGCGGGCTATCGGGGCGCTATCTGGTCCCCGGACGGTGCGCGCCTCTACGTCAGCGTGGAGACCGGGATCGTGCAGGAGTTCGTACTGGCCGACCGCAAACTGGTGGCTGGCAAAAAACTCGTCATCACGACGGAGGGAGAGAAAGAGAATCCCCGGCCCGGTGGCATGATCTTTACTCGGGATGGCCTGCATCTGTTCGTCTGCGCCTGCGATCGCAATGCGGTCGTGGAACTCGCCATGCCCGAAGGCAAGTGGGTGCGTGAGTATCCGGTGCAGAACCTGCCATTCGAGGTGAAACTCAGCACGGACGAACGAACGCTGATCGCCACCGACTGGGGCGGGCATCTGGTCAAGGATGGCGACGACATGGCAGCGAGCGGCAACACGATGCTCGCTATCGACTCCCACGGCGCAGCCTCTTCCGGCACCGTCAGCCTGATCCTGCGTGCGACCGGCGAGACGAAACGCGTCGAGGTAGGGCTGCATCCGACCGGAATCGCCGTCTCGGGTGACACCGCCTATATCGCGAATGCGGCGGGAGACAGCCTCTCCATCGTCGATATTTCGAAGGCAACGCTCCTCCGCACGATTCCGCTGAAGTGGGGCAGCCTCAATCTGTTCGGCTCCATGCCCTGCGCCCTCGCTCTCTCCGGCCATACCCTCTATATCTGCAACGGCGGCGACAACGCCCTCTGCGAGTTCGATCTCCCGACCGGTACGGTGCGCGGCTATCGGCCTGCGGGCTACTTCCCGATGGCGGTGGCGCTTTCGGCGGATGGCGGCACGGCCTATGTGGTCAATACCAAGGGCAACGGCTCGGTGCGCAACACGGCGCTCGGCAAGCCCGGAAACGCACACGACTTCCAGGGCACGGTCTCGGTGATCGACCTGAAGGCCGACTTGAAGGCGGCGACGGCCCGCGTTGCTGCCGACAACGACTGGAACCGTAGCCGCGCCGACCTCGATCCGCCCCTGGCCGTCTACAAAGGCGCGATCAAACATGTCCTCTATATCATCAAAGAGAACCGCACCTACGACGAGGTGTTCGGGGACATGAAAGAGGGCAACGGCGACCCGAAACTGTGCGATCTCGGAGAGACCATCACCCCGAACGCGCATGCGCTGGCCCGCCAGTTCACCCTCTTCGACAACGGCTATGTGACCGGCACCAACAGCGCCGACGGTCACGCCTGGAGCACCCAGGCTCTCGCGGACGACTATCTCGAACACTTCTACACCGGCTACCGTACCTACCCTGACGATGGCGACTGCGCGATGGCGATCTCGCCCGCAGGCGGGCTCTGGGATGTGGCGCTGAAGAAGGGCAAATCGCTGCGGATCTACGGCGAGTTCTGCGACGACGAACTCGCGGTCTTCACGCCAGCGGTTACCAGTTGGAAAGAGGTCTGGGACGACCGTGTCAGCGGCAAACGGCGGATCGGGAAGAGCGTCAATACCCGGATCGCGGAGCTGCGCCCCTATATCCATCCTAACTACGTCTACTGGCCGCTGCTCCAGAGCGATCAAGAGCGAGCCGATCTCTTCACTGGCGAATATGCCCGCATGAGCCGGGAGAATCGCGTCCCGAACCTGATGATTATGAGCCTGCCCTCCGACCATACGGAAGGCCGCAACCCCAACTATCCCAAGCCGCAGTGCATGGTCGCCGACAACGATCTGGCGCTCGGGCGCATCGTGGAAGCGGTCTCGAAAAGCAAAGAGTGGAAAGAGACCTGCATCTTCGTGATCGAGGACGACGCCCAGTCTGGCCCCGACCATGTCGATGGTCACCGCACCGTCTACGCCGCCTACAGCCCCTACACCAGGCGCGGCTATGTGGATCACAACCTCTACACGACGCTCTCCATGCTGCGCTCCATCGAGAAGATGCTCGGCCTCGACCCCATGAACCGCTTCGACGCTCTGACGCCGCCGCTCACGGGCTGCTTCACCGACACGCCCGACTTGAGCGCCTTTACCAGCGTTCCCAACCGCATTACCCTCGACCAGATGAACCCGCCTCCCGCCAAACAGGCCGGCCTCGAACGCTTCTGGACCGAAAAATCCATCGCGCTCGACTGGAGCGGCCTCGACCGCCCCGATCCCCAAATCCTCAACGAAGTGATCTGGCACACTCTCAAAGGCGTCAACACCCCCTATCCGACACGTTGATAGGGGGCACTGTGAGGTGGGAGAGGCTGGCCTATCAGGCGTATCCGTTGAATTGTACGGCTCCGAAACGATGGGTTTTTACATCGTAAGTGACATGATAGAAGCCGGTTCCTCCATCGTCAACGAAGATGGGTCGTTGGCGCCAATATGGGAATTCCGATAGGAAAGTGGCACGAAAAGCGTTCACATAGACTCGTTTTTTGCCGTCCTGGATAATGCCGATGTACTGGCGATAGTAGTTTGCAATGCTCAACGGAGAGGAGCCGGCAGGCTGGTGCGGCACCGGCGTCTTTGCCGCCAGCATCGGCAAGGCGCTCTCCATGGTCGCAATCTCCGCGCGCGTGGGCGTCCAGAACTGCGTACCTTTTGGGAAGAGGTAGTTTGCGGCTGAACCCGGTAGTATCACGGTGATGCCGTTCGCTGCGTTACTGACGCTCGGCTTATTCTGAGGGGGCGGACTGCTCTGCGCGAGGCAGATGCCCGGTGTTATGGTAACAAAAAGCAGCGCTGCCGATCCGATATAGAAAGTGCTTCTCTTCTTCATTTTGATTTTCCCTTCCGATTTGCCCCGTTTCGATGACGGCATATCGCCCTTAGCCCCAACGGACGAATTCAATGTATTAGATCCATGGAAAAGTAGTAAGGTTCATGCGCTTGACCTTCTCTGTTCGACGTTAGTCGAAAAAGGCGGAAGTGATCCCTCTGCCCGTTCCTAGAAAACCCGTTGGGCCGTTGCATTGCGTTTTCTTTCATGTTTTACTCTGCGGTGCCCACAGGAGCGAGGGCGACGCGGCCGGGGCCGAAGGCGATGGCGTTGAGGAACATGCGGCGGAGGCCGATCCAGGTCGCGCGGGAGGTCGGGTCGGTGAGAAAGAGAATGACGTGGCCGCGTCCGGTCGGTTCATCGACGACATAGGCCGTGCTGGCAAGGAATTTTTCGGTGTTGTCGGGCCAGGTGAAGCCGGAGAGGCGCAGGTTCTCTTTGCCGAATGTGACGACGTTGCTGCCTTTCTCGCTGGGCTTCAGGAAGGTATCGCCAGCGAGCGGGGCCGCGATCTCCACCGTGTCTCCGGTTCCGTAGCCAAAGCCGAGGAAGTGCGTGGTGTCGAGGGTAGCCCGAAATATCGCGCCTGGCAGAGACAGAGGCTGTTGCGGTTTGACGGGCGGCACCTCCGGCTTCGGTCCCGGCTTGTCGTCCTTCTTCTCCTCTTTTTTGGGATCGCCCTCGACGCGGGACGCTGTGGTGAGGCCGATCTCCTTCTCGGCAAACCAGGTTCCGGCGCTGCCCAGCCCGATGAGCGCTCCGCCCCGAGTTGCCCACTCCTTGAGCACGTCCGCGCCACGCTTGCCGAGGGAGCCGTAGCGACCGTCCGGCAGAATAATGACATTGAAGCGGGAGAGATCCGCGTTGGGAAGCGCCCGCAGACTGATGGAGGTGAACTTCAGCCCCACCTGCTTCTCCAAGAGATGCCAGACTGCGCCGAATGCCGTCTGATCGACGCCGTCTCCGCCCGCTACCGCGATGCTGGGGTGTTTCATATCCTCGATAGAGGCAGAGCCCAGTCCGCCGGACCCGGGATCGCCGAAGCCGGTGCTCACGGCGACTACTTCCACCCCGAGGTCCCGCGCCAGCGCATCGAGGCGGGCATGCAGAGACGCCGGATTGCGGCTGACGCGCACGACGAACGTGCCGCGCGGCCACTCCCGGTTCTCCGCGCGAACCGGCTTCATCACTGCGGCCACATGGTAGTTTTCCTGCAAGAGGCGCAGCGCCAGCAGCGCCGCCGCCTCCCGGTCGTAACGGATCAGATA
>JAYUMV010000179.1:0-11854 GCA_043762265.1 Chthonomonadaceae bacterium
TCCCAGAGGTGCAATGTCTGTGGTCACATCTACCGAGGCAACCGACCTTCTCAGTCGCGGTTTATCTGTCGCAAGTGTGGTCACAAAGCCAATCCAGACATCAACGCCGCGAAGAACGTTCGTGATAAACACCTTGTCGGTTGGTCTTCACCTTCCGACGCGCTGTCGCCAACCAGCGTATCGTCTCGGTCTTCGGATCAGGGACAAGCCGTCTCATTTACGGGACGGTAGTTGACCCCAGTCATCCTCTCTGTCGAAACCTATCTAGAACGGACGGTTCCGAGGGCTCACTTTATCTCTATTCTACGATATAGTACCCTATGTGCGCAAAACGTGTTGGAGCGGAATCTGTTCGGTAGTTGACGAATCAGCGGTGAACGCGTATAATACTATCACTGACATCGTGCAGGACACCCCCCTCAGGAGGCTCCTGCAAAAGGCTGGTATTTCGATGCAACACACTTCTACAACCTTGCAAAGCGCCTACAACCCTACCCCGTGTCATGCATTCCTTGGCCTCACTCTCCTTACCCTCGTGCATCTCTGATCCTGCGTGGTTGCCTACCCTGTTTCCTGAACTTCCCGACCTGGCGACCGCAATGGCGGCAGCCGGTTTTTTGTTTTTCTTTCCGTTTTACTCCAGACGAAGGGGTTCTGATAATGACCGATGAACGCATCGAAAACCGTTATGATTTCCGCACTATTGAAAAGAAATGGCAGCAGCACTGGGAACAGGCCGATCTCTTCCGCGTGCATATCCATTCGGACAAACCGAAGTTCTATGGCCTCGTCATGTTCCCCTATCCGAGCGGAGCGGGCATCAGCGTCGGCCACTGTAAAAACTATATTCCCCCGGATGTCGTCTGTCGCCTGAAGGGAATGCAGGGCTTCAATGTGCTGCAGCCAATGGGCTGGGACGCCTTCGGGCAGCCTGCGGAGAACGAGGCCATCAAACGTGGGCGCAATCCTCGTGAGATGGTGCCGGAATACGCGGAGAACTACCGCCGTCAGTTGAAACTGGTCGGGCTGTCTTACGACTGGTCGCGGGAGATCAACTCCAGCCTGCCCAACTACTACAAATGGACCCAGTGGTTCTTCCTGCTGCTGCATGAGCGCGGGCTGGCCTATCGCGCCAACACGCCCATCAACTGGTGCCCCGTAGATAAGACAGGCCTGGCGAACGAAGAGGTCGTCAACGGCCGGTGCTGGCGCTGCGGCACGCTGGTCGAAAAACGCCCCATGCCCCAGTGGTTCTTCAAGATCACGGACTATGCCGAGCGCCTGATCCAAGACCTCGATACGATCCAGTGGCCAGAGGGCGTCAAGACGCTTCAGACCAACTGGATCGGGCGCAGCGAAGGCGCGGAGGTGGTGTTTAAAGTCGCCGACAGCGCCGATGAGTTGCGTGTCTTCACCACCCGCCCCGACACGCTGTGGGGAGCGACATTTATGGTCGTGGCGCCCGAGCACCCATTGGTGGTCACCTTGACGACACCCGAGCAACAGGCCGAGGTTACGGAGTATCGGGAGCGGGCGCAGCGACTTTCGGAGATCGACCGCCAGAGCACCGATCGCACCAAGACCGGCGTCTTCACCGGCGCGTATGCGATCAACCCGGTCAACGGCGAAAAGATTCCCATCTATATCGCCGACTATGTCCTGATGGGCTATGGCACCGGCGCGATCATGGCGGTTCCGGCACACGATCAACGCGACTTCGAGTTCGCCCGCAAGTACCATGTGCCGATCCGACTGGTCTACCGACAGAGCGAGGACGAGATGGCGGAGGCTATGACTGAGGCGACCGCACAGGGCGGCGTCATGGCCCTCGGTCCCTTTGTGGGCGCGCCCAACAACAAAGAGACCGTGCGCAAGGTGATCGCGTGGATGGAGGAGCAGGGCTTTGGCAAAGGGCTCATCAACTTCCGACTGCGCGACTGGCTGATCTCACGCCAGCGTTATTGGGGGGCGCCGATCCCGATCATCCACTGCCCGAGTTGTGGGATCGTGCCGGTGCCGGCAGATCAGTTGCCGGTCCTCTTGCCGGACGTGGAGCGCTACGAGCCGACCGGTACCGGCGAATCGCCCCTGGCGGCTATCGCCGACTTCGTCAATACCACCTGTCCGCAGTGCGGCAGCGAAGCGAAGCGCGAAACCGACACAATGGGCGGGTTCGCCTGCTCCTCGTGGTACTTCCTGCGCTTCGCCGACCCGCACAACGAGGACGCCGCGTTCGGCCCAGAAGCCGCGAAATACTGGTTGCCGGTCGATCTGTATGTCGGAGGCGCGGAGCATGCCGTCATGCACCTGCTCTACGCCCGGTTCTGGACGAAGGTGATGTACGATGCAGGCCTGATCGGGTTCCAGGAGCCTTTCCAGCGCTACCGCAACCAGGGCATGCTGCTCGCCCATACGCCGGGCCGCGAACTGAAAGCCGACGAAGACGTTCAGGGCGAAGACGCCGATGCGGACGAGCCCATTGAAAACTGGAAGGTGCTGAAGCCGGAGGAGCGCGCAGGAGTGCCCGCTTCGGAGTGGATCTATCGCTGGATCAAGATGAGCAAGAGCAGCGGCAACGTCGTCACCCCCGACGAGATGGCCGAGCAGTACGGTGCGGACAGTCTGCGCCTCTACTCCTTGTTCGTCGCGCCGTTCGAGGATACGGTACAGTGGTCGGACAAAGGCATCGATGGGGCGCACCGCTTCGTCAACCGCCTGTGGAGGCTCTGGACCGAACTACGCCCGCACTACCAGGCCGACTGGCGCGAACAGATGTCGGCCGGAACGAGTTCGGGCGGGCCGGAGGCCAAGGCGTTGCGGCGCAAACTGCATCAGACGATTCGTAAGGTCGGGGACGACATCGAAAACTTCCGTTTCAATACGGCCATCGCCGCCTTGATGGAGTTCACGAACGACCTTTCGGCGTTCCGCAACGCCCTGGTGCACGCCGCCATCACACCGGAGCAGACGGTGCTGATCTCCGAGACTCTGGAGACGCTGACCCTGATGATCTCCCCGGTCATGCCGCATCTGGCGGACGAGTTCTGGGAGTTGCTGGGCAAGAGTGGCTTCACCCTGCGCCAGACCTGGCCGGTTTTCGACCCGACGGCCGCCGCAGAAGAGGAGATGACCATCGTCGTGCAGGTCAACGGCAAAGTGCGCGACCGTCTGGTGGTCGCCGTAGGCACGTCCCAGGAAGAGGTCGAACGCTTGGCAATGGCAAGCGACAAAGTCCAGGCCGAACTCGTCGGCAAACAGCTCCGCAAACTGATCCCAGTCCCCGGCAAACTCATCAACATCGTCATCGCCTGATCCCCTTCCCGAACTGGGAAGGGGACGGGGGTCAGGGAAGTTGGCGGAGGTATTCGATCTGGGCGGCGTGTTGGAGGTCGTGTTCATACATCTCCGCCAGGAATTTCGCCATAGGAAACTCCTGAGACTCCCATATCATTTGCCGATCCAGAGCTTCAGGAGGAAGGGCCGCCAGTTCCGCATTCCAGGCCATTCCGACCTGTTTGAGCCAGGCCTGAATGCCCTGCCAGTCGTCGAGCGCAGGAGCGGCGTCGGTGTCGAACTCTTCCCGTAATAGCGGACGCCCTCCCGGCTGAAACGCAGGGAGGGTCATCTGTTTCCAGGCGGCGACATGATAGACGATTCCTGCGATGGAGCCGTTCTGCCCGACGCCCCAACGATGATCCGGCCAGTCCGTGCGGCTTCCCGCCAGGGCTTCCTCTGCGGACAGCCCCTCGATCTGCGCCACGAGGTAGCGATAACTGTGATCGGCCCTATTTTTCAAAAACGCTGTCAGTCGTTCCAATCTGTCGTTTCCTTCCTTACCCGGTCTCTCAGTTCTCAAATGTAACCTGTTTCCCCTGCTCGACGCCTAACGAGGAAGGGATTACGCCCCGATTTCAACAATAGACATCTGCATCCGTCCTCGGACAGAGAACCTAGTCAACTTTTCTACACTCGATGGAGTTCGCCATGTGTACTCGCATACCACCCGTTGTCTCTCGTTTTACCTCGCTGCTGACCATCCTCGCGCTGCTGAGCGGAGGAGTGGTTATTCTGCATGTTACCTCGCATTCGGCGCATGCGCAGACGCAAGCTCCGGCGACCGTCGGCCAGCAGCCCAAAGAGGTTCAGGATCTGTTGGTCGATCTCGATGACATCGACACTCTGCCGGATCTGTTGCCTCTGAAGCTGACACCGGAGCAGATGGACAAACTGGCGGCAGCCATCCTCGCCGCTAAAACAGAATACGATAAAAAGGCGCTCCCTCTCACCAGTGTCCCGTTGCTGAAAATGGCAGACGAGATTCACGAGACCCGTAAGAAAGCCCTGGCTGGCACGCCGGTCCCTGCGGCTTTTGTGGAGCGAATCAAGGGCCTCCAGACGGAGGTCGCTGGAAAACGCAAAGCGCTTTACGAGGCCGATATCGTCTCTCTCAGCGCCACCTGCAAGGGGATCCTGAGCGTCGATCAGGTTGCGCAGTGCGCCAAGATGGAGATCGATGCCTATAAGCGCAACAAACTCTATAACGACAAATCGAGCGATGCCCAGTATTTCAATGCCTATGTGCGAGACGTGTTTATCGATAATCCGCGCACGGCGCTCTTGCTGAAGGCGATGCACGCAGCCCAGCCACCCAAATAGAGACCGCGAATGGAAGCCGATGTGCGCATCGAAGCGGGCCGGAATCAACAAGGAGGGGCCAGATGTGATAAGCATCCGGCCCCTCCCAGACGAAACCGGGTCGAGCGTCCTTTAAAGAAGCGACTCCAGTTTGGCGGAGATGGTGCTCTTCGGCACGGCTCCGACCACCTGATCTACCACCTTGCCGCCCTTGAAGAAGAGCAGGGTCGGAATCGACATAATATTGTACTTCTGCGCGATCTCTTGCTCGCTGTCCACATCGCACTTGAAGACCAATGCTTTGCCTTCGTAGTCATGGGAAATCGCTTCTACATGCGGACCGATCATCTTGCACGGGCCACACCACTCTGCCCAGAAATCTACCAGCACCGGCAGGGAAGATTGGAGCACTTCCTTTTCAAATTGGCTGGTCGTAATCGCATTGCTCATGTTCTCTCACCTCCAGAAGGATAAGGCGGCGGCACGCCACCGTGTCGACAGACTTAGGAAAGCCTCTTCGTTTCTGCTACGAACCGTCCGAAAAGGAAGTTCCGGCTTGCTTTGCGTGAAGCAACAGAGAAAACGAGCGGCCAGGGTCTCTGTTTTTGCCTGCCTGCGAAGCGAAAGGACAGTGTGGGGTACAATAGGAGCGTTCCACGATTCTGTCCTCGTTTCGTTGGCCCACTTGCGTGGAAACAGGCGCCGATAAAAAACCGGCACGACGCGATCTAACTACGTCGAACCGGTAAGGAATGTTCCCTGTACGCCATGCGGCGATCAGGCGAGGATGAATAAGTACAGAAAAGGATGCACACTCGGCGGCGATCCTGTTTGGGTCGCCATTCCTGGGCAAAAGCGCTTGCGAATACGTATTTTCAACCGGCGGTAAAAAAATTACTGCCCGGCCACATTCGAAGCCTGCGGGCCTTTGGCCCCGTCAACGATCTCGAATGTCACTTCCTGGCCTTCGGCAAGGGTTTTGAATCCTTCTTTTACGATGGCAGAGTAGTGCACGAAGATATCTTTGCCCTCGTTCGTCTCGATGAAGCCGTAACCTTTGGCGTCATTGAACCATTTCACTTTTCCAGATGGCATGCGGTAATGTCCTCCTTACGGTAGTTCGACTGAGATCCACCTCAGACGGTCAAGTATATCATGGGCAGGACAAGTTGTCAACGATTGCTACAAAAAAATCTTAGATCTGGCAGTTCAGGAGTGCAGAAAATGAATTTCAATCAGATACCACTTGGAGATAAATCTCCTGTAGAGGTAAATGTCGTCGTCGAGATTCCGCGCGGCACAAGCAATAAAGTCGAATACGACCCCATATTGGACGTATTTCGTCTGGATCGCGTGCTCTATTCGCCGCTCTACTATCCCTGCGAATATGGTTTCGTTTGCGACACCATGTTCGAGGATGGCGATCCTCTCGACATCCTGATTCTAACGGCACAGCCGACCTTTACCGGCTGTGTCCTGGTAGCGCGTCCCGTCGGCGTCCTCAAAATGAGCGACGACAAAGGGCAGGACGACAAGATCCTCGGCGTCTCCGTCCACGATCCGCGTTTCGAGACCGTCACCAGCCTGGATGGGGTGTATGAGCATCGTCTGCGCGAGATCCTGCACTTCTTCGCCGTCTACAAAGATCTTGAAAACAAGGAAGTGCGCATCGACGGCTGGGAGTCTGCCGAAGCCGCCCAGGAGTTAATCACGGCCTACCGCGTCAAACACTAAGCCTCTGTATAGACATCAAAATCTCCCTTCTTAACGAGAAGGGGGATTTTGTTTTAAGGAGTGTCTGCGGCATGCTGCATGGTGAGGGAGAGGAGGGCGTAGGCGGCGCTCCACGCGTCGCAGAGCTCGCCTTGAAACTCCGGCGCCTAACTCGGCCTCCAGGGTCTCCAGTAAGGCGGAGCCGACCGTCACGTAATGCTCCGGTCGGACCCCGTAACCGACGTGGCGTTTGCCCATCGGCCAGACGACGGGAATCACCCCTTCCAGGGGATCCATACTGGCGACGATCGTGGTCAGCATCTGCATAAACTTCTGCTCCTGCACTCTCATTTCGACCTTGAAAAGGGCGCGCAGTGAGGGATCCTTTTCAAAGAGACGCGTATAAAAACCCGCTGCAACCTCCCCGGAGTTCGGGGCGATTCGGGCGAAGGATGAGCTTACCAATCGTTTTTGTTGCGGGGTCATAGCGGTCTCCAGTTCCGGCAAAATCGGAAGCGTTTTGATCGGTCGGTGAAGCAACATGCCCAGGATCGATCCTTTTAAAGGCTTATGTACCTCTGCCTCGTGAAAAAACTGTCAAAAATCGCGGCCGAAAACGTGCCTCAGTTGTCCTCTAACCCGAGTTCCCTGAGTGGCAGCCAGACGGATTTCGCCAGGCGACGGCATTCATCCCGGCTGCTCTGCGCCTTTTCACCCTCGCCGAGTTGGGTGTAGACCACGCCCAGATTTCCGTAGACCCAGGCGAGCCAGCGCGTGTCGTCCAACAGGCGAAACAGTCTCCCTGCCTGTTCAAACAGGGAGACTGCCTCCGGCAGATGCCCTGCCTCCTGCGCCAGCCGCGCCTGCTCATGGTAGCACCACGCCAGACCGCGCCGACTGCCTGCCAGGCGATACATCGCTCCGGCGTTCTCCAGCAGCGAGAGCGCGGCGGCGGTATCGCCCTCCAACTTGCGGGTAACGGCGAGTCCTCCGAGCGCGCGGGCGAGGTGAAAAACGTCCCGATGTGCTCGAAGCTTGGGTTCGCAGGCCTCGAAGAGCACAGCGGCCCTGCTCAAATCCCCGCATTCCCGCCTCGCCACGCCGAGCGCGCAGGCCACCCGCACTTCCGAGCGGGCATTCCCCATGGAGTGATAGAGAGCCCGACTCGCTTTCAGGCGTACTGCCGCCAGATCCGATGCTCCGCGCGTCAACGCCAGGTTGCCTGCCACTTCCAATCCCTTCGCACGCAGGGAAACCTCGTACTCCTTGTCGGAGGCGAGCGCTGCCTCCAGCCAGTTTTCGGCTTCCCTATAGTGCGGCGTAAGGTCCCAATACCGATAGAGGGCGCAGGCGAAACGCAGGGCTTTCTCCGTTTCCGCCTGCAGCCCTTCCTGCAGGACAGCCCAAAGATTGTCCTGTTCCAGACGCAGGCGCTTGAACCAGAACAGATGATCGGCGCGATCCAGATGCGGCTCCGCACGCTCGGCCAGGTTCAAATAGAGGTCGGTGTGAGCGCTCTGCGCGGCGGTTCGCTCCTCTTCGGACAGTTGCGCATCGGCAAACTCCCGCAGCGTCTCCAGAATGGAGAAACGCATCTCCGTACCCGTATCGTAGGCCTGGATCAGCGAGCGTTCGCGCAGCGCATCCAGGTCTGCAAGGAGCTTTGTGGGCTGCGTCGAGAGCGCTTCTGCGGATTCGAGACTCCAGCCGCCACGAAAGACACTCAGGCGGCGGAAGAAGGTCTGCAAGGCAGGCGTCAGTTGGCGGTAGCTCCAAGAGATCGTCTCATGCAGACTCCGATGCCGCGCGACGCCGTCCTGGCGACGACTGACGAGCAGATCGAAGCGTCGCTCCAGGCGCTGCAGCATCTGATCGGGCGAGAGGATGGAAGCCCAGGCTGCCGTTAGTTCGATCGCCAACGGCAGGCCCTCCAGTTTGCGGCAGACGGCCCCGACAGTCACGATATTTTCGGGCGACAACGTGAAACCGGCGCGCACCTGTCGCATGCGATCCAGAAACAACTGCAAGCTGGGCACGCTCTCCCACGTCTCCATCGCAGCCTCTTCCGCAGGAACCGGCAGCGGCGAAACGCTCTGCTCCTGTTCCCCCTCGATATGGAGGCATTGCCGGGAGGTAACGAGGCAGGAGAGGCCGGGCACACACTGCAGCAAGGTGCGAATGACAACGCCGCCTTCCGTGATCAGATGTTCCAAATTATCGAGGACCAGCAGGCAGGAGCGATCCCGCAGTGCGCCGACGATCTGCTCCAGAGGCTGTTCGACCGGTGAGCGGTCTCCGGAGAGCGTATCGGCGATGGCCCCTGCAAACCGCCCCGGCTCTCGGATCGCATCGAACGCGACAAACTGCACGGTATCGAACTGCCCCTCCAGCGCACGCGCCGCTTCCACAGCGAGCCGGGTCTTCCCGGAACCCCCGGGTCCGATCAGCGTCACCAACCGACTTGCGCCACCTTCAGAACCGGCCGACTCAGGCGTTTTAGGCTGCAAGAGGGCGCGGAGAGCGGCAACCTCCTCCTCGCACCCAAAAAACCGGGTCAGGGGTCGCGGCAAGGAGGTCGGCAGGCTCAGCGAAGAGGACGATGTGAGAGGCTGTAGCGGAGAGGCTGTTTTCGTTTTGAGAGGGAGCAGGGGCGGCGGTGAAACCGGAGAAGCGACGGAGCGCAGCGCCAGATCGAGCGCCTGCACCTCGGCGGAGGGCAGCGACCGCATCTCTTTCCAGAGGAGGCGTTCGAGTTCACGGTACTGCCGCGTCGCGTCGGAGGGCCGGCTAGCCGCCGCATAGACACGCATCAGATCGCAATGGCTCTCTTCGCGCAGGGGATCGGCGGCGACAGCACGGCGGGCATGGGCAAGAGCGCCGTCCAGGTCGCCAAGTTCTGCCAGGGTCGTCGCCAGGCGGCAGAGCGCCTCCACATAGGTATCGGCCAGGCGTCCGCGCTCGGCAGGTATCCAATCGTCGTAGTAGCCGGGCAGCAGTTCCCCCGATAGAGCCTTACGGCGTTCAGGAGACTTTCGGCGCGTTCGGAGGGGCCGGCGGCCTGGGTCGAGACGCGCACCGCCTGCTCAAACTCTGCGACATCCGTTGTCAGCAGTCCGGGGTCGAGGCGAAGGCTCAAGCGGTCGGTGAGCAGCAGTTGATCGCTGGATTCATCCAGACTTTGCAGCGCACGGCGCAGGGTAGAGAGAACCTGCCGAAACCGTTGGCGTGTGATCTCCGCATCCTCTTCCGGCCAGAGCATCTCGGTCAGCTCTTCGCGAGAATGCGTGCGCCTGGGCCAGTAGCAGAGCCGGGCGAGGAGCGCCGCGGAACGCCGCATCTCAAAATGGGTCAACTCTCGTCCGTGAAACCGCACCCGAATGCCGCCGAACATATCGACTTGCCATCGCTCCGGAGGCATGGCAAACTCCCCTTGATGCTTTTCCTGTGTGCTCTCAGCGTATCAACGCATGCGAGAGAGACGGCGGATGTGGTAGACCGAGTTCGCCATACGCAGCACCCCGAAAAGGATAAGAATGGCGGCGATTGTGATAATGCCACTATCCGGATGCACCGTGCGCCCGCCGGTGAAAAGGCTCGCACTCGTGAGCACGAGGATGCCGACCACCGCGGAACCGAGCCCCATCGACAGGTAGAGCCAGCACCAGAAGAGCAGGAGTTTACGCTGCGCCGGGTGCTGGGGAACGTTTCGGCGTCCGGGAGTGAGACCGGGGAACATCATGTCTGCCTCTAAACCTCTAACTCGACAGCGCTCACATTCAACTCCCCGCGCCCGCCGCGCCGATACGGCTTGCCGCTGTCGCCGTTTTTCTCCTCCACCCTGGCTACGACGGCCTGGGCGGGCGGATCAGAAGGGGGCGCGGCATGGTGGCGTTGTGAGCGCTGGACGGCAGCGGCGATCAGTCCTTCGAACAGCGGATGCGCCCGATTGGGTCGTGACCGGAACTCCGGATGGAACTGCGTTGCGATGAAGTAAGGATGCGCCGGTATCTCGATGATCTCTACCAACCGGTAATCGGGCGAGAGGCCGGAACAGATCAGGCCGAGTTTCGCCAACTGCTCCCGGTAGACATTGTTCAGTTCGAAGCGATGCCGGTGGCGCTCATAGACGACCGACGCGCCGTACAGTTTCTCCGCCAACGATCCTGCCACCAACTGACACTTGTAAGAGCCCAGGCGCATGGTCGCGCCCTTCTCCACGATGTCTTTCTGCTCCGGCAGGATATGGATCAGCGGATGGGGCGTGTCCGGATTGACCTCTTCGGTATTCGCCTCTTCCAGGCCCGCCGCGTGGCGCGCGAATTCGATCACCGCCATCTGCATTCCGTAGCAGACGCCGAGGAAGGGCACGCCATGCTCGCGGGCGTAGTGGGCGGCGGAGATTTTCCCCTCCACCCCACGCGCACCGAAGCCCGGCGCTACGAGGACAGCGTCCATCTTGCCGAGAGCTTCCGCGACGTCCTGTTTTTCCAACTCCTCGCTCTCGATCCAGCGCAGATTGACGCGGGCATCGTTGGCGATGCCGCCATGGATCAGAGACTCCGCAATGGAGATATAGGCGTCTCCATTTTCGGTGTACTTGCCCACGATCGCGACATCGACCTCATAGGTCGGGCGTTTCAGGCGATCCACGATCTTGCGCCACTCGGTCAGGTTCGGCGGGTTGTTCGGTAGTCCCAGCCGTTTCACGACCAGGTCCGACAGTCCGGCAGCCTCGAACAACAGGGGCACTTCGTAGATCGTCTCGGCGTCCTGCGCCTCGATCACGGCTTCCGGCTCGACATCGCAGAACAGCGAGATCTTGCGTTTCATCTCATCGGAGATCGGCAATCGGGTGCGACAGATCAGGGCATCCGGCTGAATGCCGATCTCACGCAGCTTGATCACGCTATGCTGAGTAGGCTTGGTCTTCACCTCGCCCCACGGCCCGACATACGGAATGAGCGTGACGTGAATATACATCACGTTCTCCGGGCCAACGTCCTTTTTGAACTGGCGGATCGCCTCCAGGAAGGGCAGTCCCTCCAGATCGCCCACCGTGCCGCCGACTTCGGCGATGACCACGTCGGCGTCCGGCTTGCCGTCTACGCCCTTTGCCGCCAGTTTGATGCGGTCTTTGATCTCATTGGTGACATGGGGGATCATCTGCACGGTGATTCCCAGATAGTCGCCACGACGCTCTTTCTCGATCACGGTGCTGTAGACGCTGCCGGTGGTGACGGAGGCGCGGCGCGTGAGATTCACGTCCACAAAGCGCTCGTAGTGTCCCAGATCGAGGTCGGTCTCCGCGCCATCTTCGGTCACGAACACCTCGCCATGCTGATAAGGGCTCATGGTTCCCGCATCGACATTGATGTAGGGATCGAGTTTTTGCAGGGTGACGTTGAAGCCCCGGTTGCGCAGCAGACGGCCCAGACTGGCCGTTGTGATTCCCTTACCGATGCTGCTGACCACTCCACCGGTTACAAATATGTATTTCGTCATCCCC
>JAYUMV010000180.1:0-3078 GCA_043762265.1 Chthonomonadaceae bacterium
GAACCGGACCCGCCAGCCGGAGATGCGCCAAGAGCCCGCGGAACGCACGCCCCCAACGGCGCGTCTCACCCCGCGACCGGCCGCTGTCGCGTCCCAGGCAGGCACGACGAACGCAGCGGAAGTTTCCGCACCAGTCCCGGCCACGAAACCGCTCCCAGCGACGGTCCGCATCTTCCCCTACGGCGTCAGTCGCAGCCGTCTGGATCGAGCGATCATCGAGAGCCGTCTCCCGGCCTATATCGCCCGCGACATCGCCGATGCCGATGTCGTGATCGCCCTGAAGGCGACCTACAAGCGCGAACCCGGCAAGATGCGGGAAGCGGCCCAGCGGCGCCTGCCGGTGTCTGTGGTCCGCAGCAACACCTACGCGCAGATCGCCAACAGTGTCCGCGAGATCTTCGGCATGAAACCCGATGTCATAGAGGAGACCGAGGACGAACTAGACGAAGGTCTGAACGAGGTGCAGGACGCAGTCGAACTGGTGAAACGCAACGGCGAAGCGATCGAGTTAGCCCCCGCCAACTCCTACACCCGCCGCTTGCAGCACCAGATCGTCGAACGACACCAACTCACCTCCGAAAGCGTCGGCGTCGATCCCCAACGTCGCGTCCGCATCCTGCCAGTCGGCAGCTAACACACGGTACTCGACCGGGTGACTCAACCTCTCCTAGCCTCCCTTCCCGTTCGGGAAGGGAGGCTAGACGAAATACCGTTTAGAGACTCCACAAATGAACTGTCACGCCGGGCTAAAGCTCTCCGCTAGAGGCCTCCGGCCGAAATCCTTTGCGCGTAAGCGAAGGATTTGGGGTGCCCGAAGGGCTTTCATTTATGCCCGTTGAAGCGGGCTCCCTGGCTTTCTGAAAGCAAAATGAGTCCAAGTTTGAATTTGCTTCGTCCGGAGGACGATCCGGCGAAATTCGATGCGCGGAAGCATCGAATTTGGGGTGCCCGAAGGGCTTCCTGCTATCCGCGTAGCGAGGGACAACGTCCCTTGAAGATTCCAAGACGCCTCAGAAGGCTCCCTAAACAGTATTGGGGTAGGCCACTCGCTCACGCCTCGCCGAGAGTGATTAGGCAGAGCCGCAAGAAACTCTTCCGTGATTGTCTCAAGGCAAACTTTAACCTTAGATTGGAAGCAACGATGAGCGGCCTTTTTATCACGTTTGAGGGCGTGGAAGGCGCGGGGAAGACAACGCAGATTGCGCTCCTAAAGAAGGCGCTGGAGAGCGAGGGGCGGACAGTCTGTGTGACGCGAGAGCCGGGCGGCGACGCCCTGGCGGAAGCGGTGCGCAGACTGGTGCTGCACGAAGAGATGACGCCCCGCGCGGAGCTGCTGCTCTTCCTGGCCTCCCGTGCGCAGAATGTCGAACGCGTAGTGCGTCCGCACCTCGATGCAGGCGAGGTGGTGCTCTGCGACCGCTTCACCGACTCCAGTCTCGCCTATCAGGGCTATGGGCGTGGATTAGGGCGCGACGGCGTCCATCTGCTGAACGCCTTCGCTACGGGCGGACTTTTTCCGGACCTGACCTTTCTCCTCGATTTGGAGCCAAAAGTCGGCCTGGAACGCCAGAGCGACCGCAACCGTATGGAAAGCGAAACCCTCGCTTTCCACGAGCGCGTTCGGAAGGGATTCTTGACCGAGGCGGCGAATGATATGGCGCGCTTTTGTGTGCTGGACGCGACGCAGTCCGTGGAGGTTTTGCATCGACTGATCTGGAAGCGACTTCGCGAACACACCGTATCCGCCAGCGTGCCATGACGGCCGGGCAATTATTTCATCGAGAGGGTTGTAACATGAAACTGGTTATCACCGTCGTTCATGATCGCGACAAGAACAAGATCACGGAAGCTCTGCTGCGCAACGGTTTCAAGTTCACCAAGATCGGCAGTACCGGAGGCTTCCTGCGCGAAGGCAATGTGACCCTGCTGATCGGTGTCGAGGGCAAAGAGGTCGAGCGCCTGGTCCAGGTCATCAGCGACAGTTGTAAGACGCGCGAACAGTTCGTCAACGTTCTGCCGCCCGATGCCGCACCGGCAGGCACCTTTATGCCCAGCCCCGTCAAAGTCCAGGTCGGCGGCGCGGTCTGCTTCGTCATGGATGTCGAACGCTTTGAAAGGTTCTAAAGAAAGACCCCGATGATACTCGTCATTGACAACTACGATAGTTTCACCTACAACCTCGTCCAGTATCTCGGAGAGTTGGGAGCAGAGGTCGTTGTGAAACGCAACGACAAGATTACGCTCGACGAAATCGAGGATCTGCACCCGGAGCGGATTCTACTTTCCCCCGGCCCCTGCACTCCCAGCGAGGCAGGGGTCTGCGTGCCCTTGATCCGCCGCTTCGGTGGCCAGATCCCTCTCTTCGGCGTCTGTCTTGGCCATCAGAGCATCGGCGCGGCCTTCGGCGGCGATGTGGTCCGCAACGACCGTATCATGCACGGCAAAACGTCGCTCATCCACCACGCGAACCAGGGCGTCTTCGCCGGACTTCCCGATCCTTTTCAGGCCACGCGGTACCATTCGCTCGTCATCGCGCGCGACACCATGCCGGAGTGCCTGGAGATCACCGCAGAGACCGCCGAGGGCGAAGTCATGGGCGTCCGCCACCGCGACTTCCCCATCGAAGGCGTCCAGTTCCATCCCGAATCGGCCCTCACCCCAAACGGCAAAGACATCCTGCGCAACTTCCTCAAAACCTGATTGCTGGGGCAACATCACTTTCCAATTCGTTACTTTCCACCTCTCTTTAGCAGGCGAACGATTTTACGATTTCCAGACTTTTGTGCCTTATCGAGCGGACTCTCTTTATCCTTAGCGTGCAGGTTGGGGTCGGCTCCATGTGCCATCAACTCAGAGAGGAGAGTTTTGGCGTGTAGTGATAGAAGAGCGTAGTGCAACGCCGTATTTCCATTCACATCCAATACATTGGGGTTGGCACCTCGTGATAGTAGCAAGCGCACGGCGCTCATATCGTCATAAAAACATACCAGGAGACCCCTGCCTTCAGGCGGGGGAGGAATGGTATCCTCTCTGCCGAAGGCTCCTCCTGTCCTTTCTCGTTTTAATTAGTTTCGTTGA
>JAYUMV010000181.1:0-2686 GCA_043762265.1 Chthonomonadaceae bacterium
GCGGAGCGGATTCGCGACAAGATCGGAGCGACAAGCCACACGGAACTTGATCTGCCGAGATTCAACTCGATTGCCCATATAGAGCAGTGTCTCGCCACCGGCGCGGACCTCTTTGGCCGCAATATTCGTTTTAGCCTGGTGCCGCTGGATTCGAGATTTCCGCAATTTTTAATGGCGAATCGGACGCGGTTTGCTTCTCTGATCGCTCCCGACAGTCTTCCTCGTATAGAGCAAGCTGGCAGCGTAGCTTTGCCAGCGCTCGCGCGGGAAATCAAGTTGGACCTCGGAAGCGGCGGTAAATCCGATTTCGGACCGGATTGGCTGGGCGTAGACGCCTATGTCGCGGAAGCTGACATTCAAGCCCAGATGTGGGAACTGCCTTTCGGTACAAGCAGCGTCACCGCAATATTTAGTTCGCACGCTTTAGAGCATGTTCCCTTGCGTCAGGTGCAGCCTACCTTGGAGGAGTGGCATCGGGTCTTAAAGCCGGGTGGGAACCTGACGTTGCGGGTCCCCGATCTTGCCTGGTGTATGGCCGAATGGCTGCAATATCCCACGATGGGTTTTGAGATGATGCGGATTTTTGGCAATCAAGGACACGAGGGGGAGTTTCACCAGTGCGGCTTTACTGCGGGGCTTCTTCAGCAGAGCCTTGTTTCCGCAGGCTTTGAGGTTCACGGTATCGAAACTGTCTGGAGCCACGCGCAGCAGACATTGAGCGCCAAAGCGACCAAGCCAAAAGAGGAGTATAATCGGTGACCACTTGCTTTTTTCCTCTTCATCAGGTTGGGAGGGTTTGTGCAACACCTATCAACGAGTGTTAAGGAGTCATTACTTATAGGGTAGTACGCCTGGTTGGATTCGAACCAACGGCTTCTTGCTCCGGAGGCAAGCACTCTATCCACTGAGCTACAGGCGCGGATAACTGCTCGTAATATAACAGATTACCCGCGTCCTGTCAAGAAAGCCTCCCCAGTTCCGCTATCTACCCACCGGCGCGCCCGGAGGAGCAGACGCTGTCGGCGTGGTCGCGCCCGGCGGCACAGACGCTGCACTCGTAGAGACAGCGCCCCTGGCGACCTTGCCCGTCTGCTTCCGTCCTCCCGAAGACGGCGTGCCCGCGCGCACCACATAGAGCGCGACATCACGCACCACCGGGGGCGTCGCCAACACTACCCCCTCCTTCGCGTTCGTCACGCTCACATCCGTCGCATCCAGCGATTTGCCCGCATAGGTATCCCACCAGGTCGCGCGATACTTGCCCGCCTGCAAGCCAATCAGTTGCATACGTCCACTGATCCCTGTCGTCTCTTTCGTCTGCGCCAGAGGAGCATCCACCGTCGCGCGATTATATATCCACGCCGCCGCATAGTCCTTCCCCACCCGCGCCTGCGCAGCCAAAGCCGAAGTGTAGTTAGATAGCGCGAACTGCCGCACCACAAACCAGTCTTTTCCCGAGTTCTGCACGGTAATCGTATGCGCTCCCGCAGGCACCTCCACCGTCACCGTAGCGTCCGCCCCCTTCGGGTTATAGTCGCTGGATGCCGCCGGAAAATCACGCTCCTCCGTTTTGCCATCGACGCTCACCTTCAGATGCGCCCCCGACTTCGACACCTGCGCCACCGAGACCGCAAAACTCCCTGCCTGCGCATAACTCACCTGCAATATCAGCGGCTTCGGCATCATGTCCGCATGCGTCGTGCCCTGGATAAACGTCGGGAACTTATCCATCCCGGCAGGCACGCCGCTCTCCCCCACCACAAACTCGTTCTGCGTCACGCTGCCGAACCCGCCCCCCGGCGCAAAGCGCAGCGCCGCCCGCTGCGTCGTCTCGACGGTCGGATTGATCGTCGCCAATCCCCCCTTGTTCGCGTAACCCGACGCCGTCAAAAAGCCCGACATCGCCAGGTAGTGGCTGTAGAGATTCTGTTGCTCCACCGCATCCCAGTCCCAATACTCCGGCACTCCGGCATGACCGCTCATGAGCCCCGCCCAGATCCCCAGATGCAGTCCCGAACCGTCGTCCTTCAGATCCTTCGGCCCGAACTCCCCCCCAAACCCCGGCTTATCCGTCTTCTTCTTCCCTGCACTCGCCTCTGGGGTCAGCATCGCGGTCAGCAGATCCGTCGGATAGGCATGCGTCTGCACATAGTCCACCGTCTCCCAGATCGGGCTGTCCGCCGCGATTGAAGGCGCAGAACTCGTCGTCAGCAGATGATGGTTGCCGTCGAACTGCCGCAGAAACAGGGCCATCTCCCGATGCCACAACGCAATGTCGTCCCACAGTTTGCCCTGCGCCGCGTCCGTAAACTCGACCTCGTTGAACAGCTCATAAGCCAGAATATTCGGAGAATAGCCCCAGCGCGCTGCGATATAATAGAGCTTACGCTTCGTCAACAGTCGCGCCTGCGGGTCCGTAAAGAAATCTTCCGGGTTCTTCAGAAAACCGCCGTTCTTGACATTGTACGGATTCTGTTCCCAGTTGGGATTTACGCCATGAGAATACTTGTAGCCACTCGCGCTGGAGTACTGACCGTGATGCTGCATCACCATCTGGAAGTAGATGTCGTTCTTCTCCGCACCCTCTACCACCGCATCCCACTTCTTCGCAACCGCCAGATCGATATCGCCGACCTTCTCCGGTTTCCCAGAATCCGGCCAGTCGAGATTGAGACCGTCGAAATGA
>JAYUMV010000182.1:0-11128 GCA_043762265.1 Chthonomonadaceae bacterium
GGTCGCCCTGCCGCTCTACCTCAGCGCGGTCGCCGACTCCCAGAAGAAGACCTGTCGGGCCAATATGCAGACCATCGCCAATGCGGTCGCAGCAGCTCGCGTCAAGGGCAATCTCCCCGACTTCTCGACCTTCATCACCCCTGGCACGATCAGCACCACGACCGAACCGGATCTGGCAGCAATTCCCTTCTGTCCGACCGGCGGCACCTATTCGATCATTCAGGGCAGCAACGCTGTTGCGAATGCCTCGTTCAAGGTCAAGTGCACCAACGACGGCAACTTCGAGCCGGGCATCGACCACCAGTAAACTCGATCTCTGCTCTTCACTGATGCTCTTCGGAGCAGGCGCAACGATCCGACAGGTCCAATTCGCGGATCTGTCGGACCTCTCTTTTAACATTATGTGGCGCAGGTGTTTTGCCCGCGCACTCTCCAATCTGAAGCCAGAATTTTTCCATGGGAGCGGTTCGCATGATAGATGCTCGATTAAAATTTCAGAGGCAGCGCGGGGCCATTCTGCTTAACGTGCTTATCTTCCTGGTCATCATAAGCATCCTTCTTGCCGGAATGGCCCAACTGATGGTCTCGGACTATTCCATCGGCAAAGTGGAAAAAGATTATGCGAACTCGCTGGTCGTGGCCGAATCGGGGATCAACTACGAACTGCGCAAGATCAGCACCGATGGGAAAATGGCCGATCAAAAAAATGCGACCGGAGCGGCGGGCACCTCCTATACCACGGCGGCCGGCAACGTTCAAGTCTACGTGACGCAGCGCAACAGCGACGGCACGGAGCCGACGTGGACGCCGGGTAAAAATCTTTGGATCTACTCGACAGGCGGCGTCAATGGCCTGACGCGAACGGTGAAAGTCGCGGCGTCCCCCTATAGTAATGTCCCTATCGCCGACTACGCCGTCTTCGGAGTCTCCGAGGGCATCATGAATGGTTCCGCGACGACTGTCAATGGTAACGTAGGCACCAACTACATTTTTACCTTCAATGCCCATCCTACCATTAACGGCAACGTGGAATTCAATGGAGCCTCCTCAGACTGGCAAAGTCCGCCCAACGGCACGTATTTGGTGGTTCACAACCCGAACCCGATCAACTGGCCTACGGTAGAGGCGATCGCTGTCACTACTTTTGGATCGCAGGGTTTGAGCTACGTCGCCGCCCATAACGACAATGCGCTCGCCAGTCCTGCGATTGCCAACAATATCGTGCTGACAGGAGGCAGTGGCAACCAGACCTTCGTCGGTAAAGCCGGTGGCGCCCACTACTACCTGACGAGCCTGACCTGCAACGGCAACTCGAATGTCGTTTTCGACAACACAAACGGCCCCATCACTATCTGGGTCGGGCCGAGCGGCGCTTCCGGCACATTTACTATGCACGGCGGATCTGCTGCGATCAAGCTTACCACCGACCCCAGCAAGGCGATCCGGATCTACATTGCCACGAATAACGATGTCACCCTTGCTGGGAATGCCGAACTCGACGCCGGGGTCTATAACGTCAACGCTGCCGCCCTTGGAAGGATCATCTTCAGCGGTACGCCCAATATCTACGGCATGGTGATCGGTAACAAGTTTACTTTTAACGGCAACCCTACGGTAGGCTATGTCGCCTCTACACAGGGCTACTTCTATCCGTCGGGATCCGTCTCCTACTACTCATGCGTTCCTCCCTGGATGGAAATCGGCGGCGTCAACAACTGATTCGAGGGCACCCAGGGAAAGGGGAGGGATAGCGATGCAAAAAAAATTATCCGTTCGGCGGCATGCAGGTATGAGCTATATAGAGGTTCTGGTGGCCTCCGCCATCTGCGTGCTCTGCATGTCGATCATGATCCAACTCTGGTCCTTCTCGACCTTCTTTTCGATCCAAACTACCGACAATGCGGTTGCATGCGATCTGGCGCGGCAAACGATCGAGACGCTGAAAGAGTCCGGCTTCAGCCAGACACCGGAAGCGCCCCCTACGGCGCCCCTGATACATTACTACGATATCAACACGAACAACATGGACTCCAACCCAACGGCAGCCCGTTATCGAGTGACGACGACCGTGGAGAGCGATTCTACAGTTTACGGCTCTAATCCGGTCACCCCCTCGCCCAACGCATTGCGTCTGGTGACCACGACCGTCACGCTGGTGTCGACTGGGGCGACCCTGACGACGCTCACGACCTATTTGGCGAGGTATGGCATATGAAACTCCGGGTTCGTCGCGGCAGCGCGATGCTGCAACTGCTGACCTCCTCGGCCATGAGCCTGTTGGTTGGCGCGATGCTCTTGATGTTTGTGCGCATCCACATGGTCTCCCAGCAGTTGGCAATGGATCAACACAGTTCTGAACTGACGGCGTGGCGTCCGATGCATCGTCTCGCAGACAACGTGCGGAAAGCGTATGCCTATGGTCCCAGTGGAGAGATGTTCTCTGCGGCAACCGCTTCTTCGCTGACCGTCTACGATGACAGCACCGGGGCCACCTCCCGTTACTGGCTGGATGCCACGCAGACGCCGCCAGTGCTCAATCGAACGCGGGGCGCACAGACTCTCATGCTTGCGAACGGCCTGCAGACGCTGACATTCAAGTACTATGTCGCCACCGGCTTACCGCTATCGCAGGGCGCCTGTTGGATGACGACTGCCAATCCGAACGCTCCCACTGCTACGGAGATGCCCAAGATCGTGGCAGTGGGCATCACCATCACAACTACGCTCGGCAGCGGCACGCGCACCATGACGACCGCCGTTCGATTGCGCAACGGCTCCCGAACCATCTCCGGGCAATAAGAAGTCGCAGGGAGGGTTTCGCCCTCGCGCTGCACGTTGGAGACGCTGCCGAGCGCTCGTTCAGAGGAAGGCAGTAAAGAGAAGCTATGAGAAAAGCCGTAAAAACGATAAAAAAAGGTCGCTCCGTTCTCGGGATCGAGATCAATTCGTCTGAGATTCGCGTGGTGGAGATGGAAGGCGTTTGGCCCGAACCCCGCATCCTGCGTGCCGATGTCGTACCCACCCCGCTCGACTCGATGAATGGCGATGAGATTATTCGCCCGGATCTGGTGGGAAGAGCCCTGGGCACCCTGCTAACTCGGATGGGAACGCGTACGCGTCAGGCCATCATGAGCATCCCTTCCGGTGCGGTGACGACGCGTGTGCTGGACATTCCCAATATTCCGGAGGCCGAACTGCACGCGGTTGTCGAGGGAGAGATCTCCCATCAGAACATCCTGCCGAACCAACATGGCGAATTCGACTATATGCGCCTCGATACCGGGGATCTGCGCCCCCAGGCGCGTCCGAGGCTGTTGCTGATGGCGGCCGAGGCGCGAATTCTGGACGGGTATTACCAGACGGCCGGACAGGCAGGTCTGAATCTGCTGAGTATGGAGCCCGGCCTTGTCGCTATGTATCGGGCCGCTTCCACGCTCTCCTACAGTCAGCCTCCCTGTCTCTGCCTGATGGTGGGCACCACCGTTTCCGAAGTCGCCATTATGGATTCGGGGCCGATCCGCGTCTACCGCCGCATCGATCTGGGCAGCCGTCAGATCCTCTCGGAAATCGATGCCCTGCCAAAGGTGAGCGCTGCATCGGAACCGGAGAAATCCCACAATGCGCCGGCTCGATTCAATCTGGACGGCTCGCGGGCGGAAGAAGAGAAACCCCAAGTAGCCGGGCGTATCGCCTCCGACATCTCCGACAATACGGCCGTGAACAGTTTGACGGTCGAACTGCAGCGTTCGCTGGACTACTATCAGCGCGAATATCCCGACGCTCGGCCGGTAAACAGTATCGTGATCGTCACGGGGCAGTCCGAACTGGAGCCGCTTGCAGCCTGGCTGTCCGCGAGACTGCATATCGCCGCGTCGGTAGCGACCATTCCTGCATCGGCGGCCACCGATCTGGCGATCCGCTCTCGCCTGGACGAACCGACGGCCCTGCGCTTCCTGCGTGCAGGCGGACTGGCCATGCAGGCGCTGGAAAAACTGCCGGACGGACTGCCGCAGTTCAACCTGCTGGGGAAGCGGAAAGCGAATCGCACGCCGAGCGCGCTGGGAGGGCGGATGGCATTCGCTCTGACACTCTCTATTCTGGTGCTTCTATTGGGCTCTCTTAATATGTTTCGTGTCGGAACGAAAGCAAACCAGATGGATCGCGAACTAGCCCATACGGCGCAAGTTCGCAAGGAACTCAACTCCTATCACGGAATGTCGTTGGAACAAGTGCGTCGGCAGAAGGAGATTCTGAATGTGCTGCTCCCAGTCGGCGAACCGCTGCCGAGCGTGGTCGATGCGATGGCGGGGGCAGTGCCGCCCGACGCTTCTCTCGAAGAGATCAGCAGGGACAAGGCGGGATCTCTGAGCCTGAGCGGAGAGACCACCAACGATGCGGTTCTCGTGCAGTTTCTGGATGCGCTGCGCCAAATGCCGTCCTGTATCAAAGTTTCTCTGGACGCTCTGAGCCGTAATAGCCCGCAGGACAGTCGCCTTACGGGTAAGCCCGATACACTGCACTATCAGATCACGGCTCAGATCCGCCCAATGCCCTGAATAGGGCAACGTCGCGGTAGCCTCCAAAAGGCCCGCAAGGAGCAGAAGTATGCAAAAACCGCTCATTTATCGTTTGAGTCTCTTTCTCCTGCCCATCGCCTGTATCGGGCTGACCAGTGGGCTGAACGCCTATGAGGTGCGCCGCGTACAGACGCTGGACACTCAATTAACAACCACCCGACAGGAGATCGGGGAGGCGCGCGAGTTGATCGCCGGAGTCGAGAAACGGGGTAAGGCGGGCTTTATTACCTTTTCGCCCGACACGCCGCAAGAGCAGGTCGCCTTTGTCAGTGCGCTCCGTATCACTGCCGCGCAGTGCCATGTGACCCTGACCCGGTGGGGCGTCGGTGCGCCTCCAACGCTTGCCATCCCGGACGGAACCAGTCAAGCTCTTAAAGACGATCTGTCAAAGGTGACTCCGATCGCCAATGAAGTCTCAGTCACAGGTACTTACGACCAGGTAAGGAGTTTTCTTTACAGCCTTACGCAGCAGGAGCGCCTGGTCACGATAGCTGGGATCAAGTGGATGCGGGCTACCGATCCCCCTGCTACAACCCTGAATTTTCGCTTGACACGCTATGTGGGCAATCTGGACGTAGCGGCGGCAGCGCCGCCAGCAAGCCACTAAAAGAAAGACGGATGCGACTATGAAAACGACATGGGCTTATATTGGCCTGGCGACCCTCTGTGCTCTGCCCGCGACGGCCCAGGAAAAGACGCCGTCTCCGCGTCCGGCTCTTCCTGCCGAGATTCGAATGCCCACTCCGGTTCGCCTGCAGTTTGTCAACACGGATGTCTCCGATGTGTTGCAGGCGATCAGTATAAAGACGCATGCCAACATCGTCTATCCTGCGCTTCTCAAGCGCCCCATCTCCCTGAATATCACGGCAGGAGGGGTAGGGGAGGCCATCGGATATGCCGCATCGGCGGCGGGACTGACCTGGAAACAGTTGGGGCAGACCTTCGTGGTCGCTCCCACCGCCGATCTTAAACAGATGGTAGAGTCGTTTGGACAGAGCGAAGTCGTGGAGAGAAACGAGATGCCCTCCGCAGACGCGGTCACGCTGTTGACTGGCGCCTTGCCCTACCTCACCGTACGGCCAGCAGGGCAGCAGTTGCTGCTGATCGGCAGCGTAGAAGACATCGCCCAGGCCCGTGCGTTGTTAGCGCGGCAGGAGAGACCCGCGCCCGTTCAGCCGAATGTAATGGAAGTGATCGGTTTTTCACACCTGGTCATCAAAGACGCGGCCACCATGGTGCATACGCTCTATCCCAATCTAAAAGCCGATTCCGTCGGGCTCATCGGAAAATCCGACGGTTCCATCGGGCTGTCCGGCCCTGCGAACGAGGTCGCCGCTGCCAAGACGATGCTGCAAAAGCTCGATGAGGAAGCCGCCGGAAATGTGCAGTCGACTGGGTACCGACTCTATTCCATCCGTTACAGCAGCGCGAAAGTGCTGCGTTCGTTTCTGGAAAAGACGATGCCTCTGGTCTCGACCGTTGCTGGCCCGGAACAGTATGAGGCGCCTCAGGCCAATTTCCATCCTCTGTCCGGCGCGATCTCCGGGGGAGCCAGTGGGGGCGGAGGGGCGAGTTCCGGAGGGGCAAGCCCCGGCGGATCGAGTTCCGGTGGGGGCGGGAGCTCCAGCGGAGGCTCGGGAGGAGGTTCTGGAGATGCAGCAGGCGGAGATTCGGCAGGGGGCAAATCCGGCGCGCCGGATCGCTCACGGGTGCTCGTCATCAGCGGACCGGAAAAAGAGGTCGAAAAAGCGATCCACATGCTGGAGCAGGTCGATGTGGCGCCCCAGCAAGTGATGATCGAGGTTAAAGTCGTAGACATCTCTCCGAACAAAACGCAGAATCTGGGCGTCTCGTGGAACTGGTCTCCTCTGAACTTTTTAGAGTATCCGGTCAGGACGGCCCTGAGCGGCACCAACGCAGCTTCACCGTATACGTCGACCGGAAACAGACTGACCTCGTTCAGCAAGGTTCCTTTCGCCTTTCAGGCGATCCTGAATGCGATGATAACACGTAAGGACGCGAAGATACTAGCCAGCCCCAGCATTCAGGTACTGGATAACGACGATGCGAACATCTTTATCGGCGATACCCTCCGCACCCAGCTCTCGCAATCCAGCCTTGCAGGGACGACGGTGCAGGTCTTTGAATTTCCTATCGGGATTATTCTGCTGGTTCGGCCGCGTGTCAATGCGGATGGGCAGATTACCATGCGTGTACATCCGGTCGTGAGCACGGTCACCGGGATCAGCTCGGACAATCTGCCGCAGACAAGCACGCGTGAGGCGGAAACGACCGTGCGGATCAAGGACGGCGAGACGATGGTGATCGGGGGGCTGATCCGAGATGAGATGTCGAAAGTGGTTCAGGAGATTCCTTTTCTGTCCAAACTGCCGCTGGTAGGCGAGTTATTCCGCACGACCTCTACCGATCATCGCCATAGCGAGATCATGGTCTTCATCACCCCGCATATCGTCAAGTAAGGAGGCCAGGATGAATGTCAAACCGGACGAGCGTCCCAAGGTCGTTGTGCTGGCGATAGGAATTGTGCTGGTATTGTGCATGTTCGGTTTCACCGTTGTTCCTCGCCTGCTGCCGCACGGACCGCACGGAGAGCTGCTGATAGGATCGCATCGCTCCACCTCCTCGGCGACCGCGACGACGCAAGCGCCTGCCAGAGCAAACGTTTCGACGACTGCGGCAAACGTTTCGACGATTGGAGCAGGCACCGCACCGTTTACAGCAGGCACCGCGCCAGCTGCCGGGACCGTTGCGGCAACGCCGATCCCGGTGCCTACGGCCACGGCCACCGATCCTTTCTGGCGGCCTCTGGCTCTTTCACTAAAGGCAAATAAATCGAACATTGTTCCCGTCCGGCCACCGGTTGTAGGTCTCCCCAAGCCCTCTGCCTTCAAGCCGGGCTCCCTGCCGAACTCCGGATCGGTGAAGCTCGCGCCCATCGCCCCGCCGCCGATGCCGGAGGTCGCATTGCAAGGGATCGTACAGGATGATACGGCGATGGCGGTTCTGGAGATCGGCGGACAGAGCCGCTTTTTGAAGGCGGGCGAAACGCTCGAAGGAGGCTGGGTGCTCACTCGAATTCAGACCGCGACGGTCGTTCTCCGACAGGGGAAGCGCGAGGTCGTTTTGACGCTGGGCCAGTCCCTTCCAAAAGAGGCTCCGTCCATGATTTTGCAAGAGAACCGGGACATCCGCGGATTCGCCCAGACGCTGCCTCCCTTTCATACCGTCACCCTGCAGCCTTAAGGAGCCCAGGATTATGCTCGATGCCCTTCAAAAAAGTGAAGAGAGATTTCGCTCACTCGCTACTGCGACCGCTATGATACTCTGGACCGCCAACAGCGAGGGCGTAATCGAGACCGTCAGTGAGGCGGGCCTCGAATATGCGGGGCTGAAGCTGGAGGAGGTGCAGGGGTCTGGCTGGCTGGGAATCCTGCATCCGCACGATGTAGAACGTACTGTATTGAAATGGGGCCAATCCCTGGCCAATAAGACCATGTATGAGGGAGAGTATCGTCTGCGGCGACACGACGGGGCTTACTTCGATTTTAGAGTCCGCGCTGTTCCTGTGCTGGAACCGGATGGCAGTGTGCGCGAGTGGGTGGGGCAGTGCCAGGATGTGACCGAGCAGAAGCAGGGGCAGGAGGCTATTCGGCAGAGTGAAGCGCGTCTCCGCGCAGCGGTCGAAGGGAGCACCGACGCCTTTATTGTGCTGCAAGGAGTGCGGGACTCCGCAGGAACGATTCTCGACTTCGTCTATCTGGATGCCAACCACTGCTGGGCCAAATGGACCGGACATAGCCGGGTGAATACGATCGGCAAAACGCTGACCGAGATCTGGACCGAGGAGCTCGCCGAACCGATCATCGCGAAATATCGGCGTTCGATCGCGACTCAGCAGACGCTCGAAGAGGAAGCGGAAAACGTTCTTCCAGACACCAAACCGACCTGGATGCACGCTCAGATCGTTCCTTTTGGGGACTGTGTCGCGGTCACGATACGCGACATCTCCGAACGCAAATGGCTGCATCAGCGCCTGGAAGAACAGATCCTACGCATGCGCGAAGTCAATCTCCAGTTAGAGACGCAGCAAGAGCAACTGGCCGCCGCCAACGCCCGCCTGGAGATGCTGGCGCAGACCGATGGCCTGACCGGCCTCAAGAACCATCGCACCTTTCACGAGCGGCTGGCCGAAGAGATCCAGCGTGCGGCGCGCTACGATGTAGCGCTTTCTCTGCTGCTCATTGATGTAGACTGTTTCAAGGCTTACAACGACACGTACGGTCATCCGGCGGGCGATCAGGTGCTCAAGCAGGTAGGGCAGATCCTTCAATCTAATATTCGCGCTGCGGATTTTGCGGCTCGGTATGGGGGGGAAGAGTTCGTGATCATCCTGCCGCACACCGGCCTGGCAGGCGCCTGTCAGATGGCCGAGAATCTCCGGGCGGCTCTTGAACAGGCGTGCTGGCCGGAACGCGCGATCACGGCCAGTTTTGGTGTCGCGACCTGGACCCCGGAGGCGGCGAACGCCACCGCTCTGGTAGCGCAGGCGGATGAAGCGCTCTATCTCTCCAAACGCAGTGGGCGCAATCGCGTCTCGCATTTCCTGGCCCCTGGCGCCTCTTCTCTCCCCAATGACGACATCTGGGAAGCCAAACCGGATTTCGCCGTCCGTCACCCCGAACGTCCTCTCTCGCCCGCCGATAGGATGCACTCTTACGACCGAACCATCCAAGGCTGGTCGCGGATGCTCGACCTGCGCGATAAGGAGACGGAGGGACATGCGTTGCGAGTGACGGAGATGTCGCTGCGATTGGCGCAACGCATGGGGCTGAGTGAGGAAGAGCAGAGCTATCTTCGGTGGGGAGCGCTCCTGCACGATGTCGGCAAAATGGTCATTCCCGACAGTATTCTCTTGAAACCGGGGCCGCTCACCACCGAAGAGCGGGCGATCATGAGCCACCACCCTACCTACGCCCATGAGATGCTGTCCCCCGTTCCCTTTCTAAGACCTGCCCTCGATGTTCCACTCTACCATCACGAAAAATGGGACGGATCCGGCTATCCGCACGGCCTCAAAGGCAAGGAGATTCCGCTCTCTGCCCGCCTCTTCGCCGTTGTCGATGTTTGGGACGCCCTGCGCAGCGACCGCCCCTATCGCAAAGGCTGGCCAGACGACGAAGTCCATGCCTACATCGAAACCCAGACCGGCCACCACTTCGATCCGACTATCGTCACCATCTTCCTCTCTCTTCTGGCAGAGGGAAAAGAAGACGCTAATCTACTCTCACTCGAATGACGCCTTGCAGATAGGGAAGTGCGGGCGCGGTGAAGGGGCCAGAGTAGAGCCCGGGCGAAGTCGCTGCCGGTATGCGAATCGTGATCACGATTTCGACGATGCCATCCGGGGCCATAGACAGCGTTGGCGGCGTGATCGAGATTGCGCTTTGCGGGATTGTCTGTCCGCGAGGGCTGGTCAAGTCGGTCGTTTGTAGCGAGAGTTGAACGGGACGAAAACTGTCGTTGTGCAGTTTAAAGAGAATATTCGCCTGTTCACCGGCATGGACGGTTCCGGCTGGCTGCAGCAAAACGGCCTCTTCGGTCCCAGGCAAGGCCTCTGCCTTCCCGGGTGCAGGGAACGGGGCTGCTACCGGAGAGACGCCGCTCGCGAACGGAGTCTGCATCTGTGCAGCGGATTGCAGCATTTGGTTCAACGCCTGCCCCATGTTCGCGGGGAGGAGGTTCCCGGGCAAACTGTCTGTGGTCGGCAGAAAACCGGTGTTCAACGCAGGAAACGCAGCCTCGAAAGGAGCGGCGGCGCTGGCGGCAAGTGCGCCTGCGGCCAGATCTTGGTTCAGAATTTCAACCGCACGTGCGACCATCTCCGCGCCGCTCTGATCAGGCGACAGTGCGCTCATATTGGTCGGCAGCACGCTCCCGCTAGGTAAAATGGCGCCTGGATCGACCGTTGGGAGGCCCATCTCCGGACGTGTATTCCGCAGCAAGGGGGAGGCGAGGTCATCGAGGGACGACGGCGGCACGAAAGACGGCCTTGACTGGCCGGGTGCAGCCGGGTTCGGGACCTCTGTGGCGAGGCGTTCTGCCTCTGTTGCCAGGGCATCTGCCGGCAACACGTCCAGAGGCTTCCTCCGGTAGTAGAGCATCGCGTATCTCCTCCTGATCCGGCGCAGCGGGCGGTCTGAAACCCGGCGCGGATGCTGCTTCACACATTACGATCGATCATGTACTGAATCAGTTCCGAGAGGAACTGCTTGTCCTCGGTCTCCGGCGTGTCGCCGTACGCGGTCGTGAACTCGTGGAGCGTCGCGCCGACAAAATGCCGCGCCACCGAGCGTGCATATTCGATGCTGCCGTAATGCTCCATCCGCTCCAGGACCCAATGGACGTCGGGAGCAGAGCGGGCGAGACGCGGACGACCCAGAAACTCCGTCAGGCGGTCACGCTCCTCGGGTTCGCTGTGGCGCAGCAGATGGACCAGCATCAGCGTCCGCTTGCCCTCGTAGAGGTCCCCG
>JAYUMV010000183.1:0-15821 GCA_043762265.1 Chthonomonadaceae bacterium
GAAGACATCGCAGGCGCGGACATACATGGGGTTGGTGCTGCTGCGACTGCCGCCGATGCCAAGGGTGATCTTGCCCAGTTCCCGCAGTTTGTTCATGAGCGGGCGATAGTCGCGATCTTCGGCCAGGATGGCGAAGTAACGGATGTTCGGGTGCGAATAGGCGAAGGAGAGCGCATCCACGACCAGGCAGATGTCCGACGAGTTTTTTGCGCCGGTATAAGGAATGTCTTCGATCTGCACCGAGTGGTACTGAAGCATCTGCCGAATGGAGTTGATCGGCTGATTGCGCCGACAGGAGGCGACCAGATCCCCGAAGGATCGCCGGACCGTAACGCGCCCGTACTGCGCCAATCGTTCGAGAACGGGCTGCATATCTACAGGCACGCCCAGAGAGGAAGCGATATTGACCAGATTTTCCAGATCGACAAAGAGAGCGATCTGATCCGAACTGAATTCGGGCGCGTTGTCCATAAGATTCCTTTTAGAAGGTGATCGCGCCCTCCGAAGCAGAGCGCACGCACTTGGCATATTTGGCGAGGACACCGCGCGTTTCGCGGGGAGCGGGAAGGGTCCAAGCAGCGCGGCGGCGTTCCAGTTCCGCGTCGGTCAGGTCTACGGTGAGGCTCTTGCCTTCGGCATCGATGGTGATGATGTCCCCGTCCTGGAGGAGGGCGATAGGGCCGCCGACCCAGGCTTCCGGCGAGACATGACCGACCACAAGGCCGTGGGTGGCTCCGGAGAAGCGACCATCGGTGATGAGTCCGATCTGATCGCCCAGTCCTTGACCGACCAGCGCAGCGGTGACAGAGAGCATCTCCCGCATTCCCGGCCCACCGACGGGGCCTTCGCCCCGGATGACCACGACATCGCCGGGTTTGATCTCGCGGCGTTCCGCTGCCGCGAAGCAGGCCTCTTCGCCTTCATACACTTTGGCCGGGCCGGTGATATGGCGTTTCTTCAGCCCGGCGGTCTTGACGACGGCCCCTTCCGGCGCGATATTGCCGCGCATGATCATGATATGTCCGGAGGCGTAGAGCGGCGCGTCGAGCGGCTTCACCACGACCTGGGGGCGGGAGTAGATGCTGGGCACTCCCTCCAGGTTCTCCGCGATCGTGCCGCCCGTGATGGTCAGGCAGTCGCCGTGCAGCATTCCGGCATCCAGCAAAGCGCGCATCAGAGCGGGCGTGCCGCCGACCTTGTGCAGGTCGAACATGACGAAGCGGCCGCCGGGTTTCAGATCCGCGAGGTGGGGCGACTTATTGCCGACGCGGTCGAAATCTTCCAGAGTCCACTCTACATCCGCTTCGCGGGCAATGGCCATCAGGTGCAGAACGGCGTTGGTCGAACCGCCTAAAACCAGCGCGACGGTGTAGGCGTTCTCCAGAGACTTCCGCGTGATGAGATCGCGGGGACGGATATTGCGCTCGATGCAACGCATCAGGGCCTGACCAGCGAGGAACGACTCGCGCTCTTTGGCCGCCGAGACGGCGGGATTGCTGGCGCTGTAGGGCAAGGAGAGGCCCATCGCCTCGATGGCGGAACTCATCGTGTTAGCGGTATACATGCCGCCGCAGGCGCCCGCACCAGGGCAGGCGTTGCACTCGACATCGTAGACGCGCGCCGCATCGGCAGTGCCGCCCTGATACTGCCCGACGGCCTCGAAGATCGACGCGATATCGACATTTGCGCCGCTGTCGTCGTTGCCGGGGAGGATGCTGCCGCCGTAAACGAAGACGCCCGGAATGTTGAGGCGGGCCATGGCCATGACGCAGCCCGGCATATTCTTGTCGCAGGCCCCGAACGCCAGCACGCCATCGTGGTTCATGCCGCCGGAGACGACCTCGATGCTATCCGCGATGACCTCGCGGGAGACGAGGCTGTAGCGCATCCCCTGATGCCCCATCATAATGCCATCGGAAGCAGTCGGTGCGCCATAAATCTGCGGCACGCCCCCGGCCGACCGGATGCCCTCGATCCCCTTGCGGGCGAGGCGGTCCAGGTGGGCGTTGCAGGGGGTAATATCGCTGAACAGCGAGGCGACCCCGACCATGGGTCGATCAAAATCGTTGTCATTGAACCCGACCCCACGCAGCATAGCGCGGTTGGGTGCGCGCCCGATGCCTTCGGTCGTCAGGCGACTGCAGCGTTGCTCCGACATAACAGTGTTTCTCCTAACATCATTCGTGTGACAATTTCAAGCCTCGCCCGGCCCGCAAGCCGGACACAATAGGAACGCGCCGGGTTGCGCGTCAGGCGGACTTGAGCGGAACGGTCACGACTGGGCCTTGATTGCCCAGGCGATCGATCTCCGAAATCGCAATGGCCTCGGGGAGCGGCGCAGCTCTGTTCGCGCTCAGGGCAAAATTGGCGTGTGCACCGGACATCACCTGCGTATTCCAGGTCTTGTTGGCGAATGTCTGGATGCACCAGAGCCAGACCTTATCGTCCCCGAAGGGTTTAAGCGTCAGGAACGTGCCGCCGGTGGCCTCATCCTCCGAGCGCAGGATCTCCGGTTTGCCGAGTTTGGCCTCTCCCAGCCAGGGCGATGCGGGGATCAGCGCGGGCAAAGCATAGACACTTTTGGTCAGACCGTCCGCAACACCGCCCTGATTCTTCAGGAAGGCTTTCATGCTGAAATGGACGTTGCCGGTCGAGCCTGCATGGCCACGCGTGGTTTTGACCTGATAGACGATCTCCTGCAAGGTCCAGGCTGTTTTTGAAGCGTCCCCCACCCGGCTTGTATAGTTGCCGGGCCAGATATGCCGCGCCTGGGTGTTCTGATTGATCCACCAGTTGAGCAGCACGGGGTAGCTCTGGGGGGTCTGCTCGATCTTCCAGTAGAGCTGTGGCGTAAAGTAGTCGCACCAGCCCTGCTGCAGCCATTTGCGCGAGTCGGCATAGATCTGCACATACGCATCGAAGCCTTTGATCTGCGCCGGATTGCCGGGTCGCCAGATGCCAAAGGGACTGATGCCGAACTTGACCCAGGGCTTCTCCTGCTTGATCGCTTTGTAGAGCCGTTCGATCAGCAGATTGACATTCTCGCGCCGCCAGTCGTCGCGTTCTAGCTTGCCGCCGCCCTGACTGTACTTCTGGTAGCTGGCATCGTCCGGGAAAGGAATCTCTTTATTGTGGGCGTCGTTCTCCCGATAGGGGTAGAAGTAGTCGTCGAGATGGACGCCGTCGATGTCGTAGCGTTTGACCACGTCCAGAACGACCTGCGTGGTGTATTCCTGAACCTCGGGTTCGCCGGGATCGAGCCAGAGAAATTTCGCGTATTTGCGAATGAGTTCCGGGCGGGTCTTGCTGATATGATCGGCGCAGCAAGGGCACTTCGATTCGTTGTGGTGGGCGCGATACGGATTGAACCAGGCGTGGAGTTCCAGGCCGCGTTTGTGCGCTTCGGTCACGACGAAATCGAGTGGATCGTACATCGGATCGGGCGCTTTGCCCTGCTGGCCGGTGAGGTATTCGGACCAGGGCTCGAACGGGGAGGCGTAGAAGGCGTCGCAGGCCGGACGCACCTGAAACACGACCGCGTTCAGGTGCATCCGCATGGATTTATCGAGAATGTTGAGCAGTTCGGCTTTCTGCTGCTCGACCGGCAGACCCGGTTTCGAAGGCCAATCGATGTTGGCGACGGTCGCGACCCAAACCCCGCGAAACTCGCGCGGGGGCGGAGGGGGGGGCGGCATGGGATCCTGTTTGACGGTCACGGTCACCTCCTGCGCATCGACAGAAGCGACGAGCGGCAGGGCGAACAGACTCAGCAGGGCGTTGCGCCGCGTGAGTCCCATTACCAGGAACCTCCGGGCAGAAATCCGGTGAGGGCCATCAGCATCGTGTCGCGCACGGCTTCGCTGTCGGCGCGCAGCGTGATATGCCCGACTTTGCGGCCAGGGCGCAGGGCTTTGTCGTAGAGATGCAGATGGGTGTCGGGCATGCCGAGCACATCGGCCAGATCGGGCACTTCGCCGATCAGGTTGACCATGGCAGCGCAGCCGACCGCCTCCGCATCGCCGAGCGGCATCCCCAGAATGGCCCGGAGATGGTTTTCGAACTGACTGGTCTCCGCGCACTCGATGGTCCAGTGGCCGGTGTTATGGACGCGCGGGGCGATCTCGTTGGCGAGCAGTTTGCCGTTGAGTTCGAAGAACTCCATCGCCATCACGCCGACGTAGTCCAGAGTCTCCATCAGGCGTCCGACATGTCCTTCGGCCTCGGCTTGCAGTTCCGGCGTGAGTCGTGGCGCCGGGGCCAGAGTCATGCGCAGGATACCGTCTCGATGATGGTTCTCGACCAGCGGATAGAAGACCATCTCGCCGTCCCGCCCGCGCACCCCGATCAGCGACAGTTCACGTTGAAACGGCACAAAGGCTTCCAGGAGCAGTGGCATCCCGCCGAGCGCATCCCAGGCGATCTTGATGTCCGCTGGCTGACGCAGAACAGCCTGCCCTTTGCCATCGTATCCCATACGGCGTGTTTTGAGAACCGCGGGCAGGCCGATGCGTACCAGGGCGTCTTCCAGATCGAATAGCGATTCGACGGGCAGGAAGGCCGTAGTGGGCACGCCTTCCGTTTTGAAGAAAGTCTTCTCCAGAAGCCGATCCTGGCCCGCTTCGAGGGCGGCAGACGGCGGAAAGACGGGAACCCGCTGCTCCAAAAAGTGTATGGTCTCCAGAGGAACGTTTTCAAACTCCCAGGTCACCAGATCGAGGCCTTCCGCGAACTTGCGCAGAAGCTGTATCTCGGAATAGTCGCCCGTCATCTGTTCTGCCAGCCGACGCATGGGCGCGTCGGGGTTGGGATCGAGGAACCGAAAATGCAGTCCTAGCGGATAGCCCGCCAGTGCGAGCATTCGTCCCAACTGCCCGCCGCCCAGTATACCGATATTCATGCCACCTCACCCGGATCAGGATTTTCCAAAACCAACTGTGTCTGCCGCTCTCGAAAGCTGCGCAGGCTCTCCCGTATTTCAGGGTATTTGTTCCCCAGCATCGCTGCCGCCAGCAGAGCCGCATTGATCGCGCCTGCACGCCCGATCGCCAGGGCGCCGACGGGGATACCGGCCGGCATCTGCACGATGGAGAGCAGGGAGTCCATGCCATGCAGGGCCTTCGACTCGACGGGCACGCCCAGTACCGGAAGCACCGTTTTCGCAGCCGCCATTCCCGGCAGATGTGCCGCGCCGCCTGCCCCTGCAAGAATGACTTCGATCCCGCGCCCCTCCGCCTCTGACGCATAGGCGAAGAGCAGATCGGGCGTCCGGTGTGCGGAGACGATCTTTACCTCGTGGGGGATCCCCAGCGTTGTCAGGGTTTCGACGGTATGCCGCATCGTCTCCCAGTCCGACTTCGACCCCATAATCACTCCGACCAACACCGCACTCTCCAAAGCGTCTCTCCTCTGGGAACCTCCCCCAACCCCCTCCTTCTTAAGGAGGGGCCTCTAAAGCGTTTTGGGTGGGGTTGGAACGGCAGGTTTGTCGAAGCGATCAATGTTCTTCTGCGCCAGAGCGTTTTTCGGGTTGATCTGTAAGGCTTTACGATAACTCGCTTTGGCATCGACAAGATCTTTCTTCGCTTCGTAGACGACGCCGAGATTGTTATAGGCATCGTCATAGGTCGGGCGAACGGCGACAGCCTGCTTGAAGTAACGGAGGGCATCGTCGTACTTCTTCTGCTTCGACATCAGCAGGCCGAGACCGTTGAGCGCTTCAGGATTGTCGGGCACGTCTTTCAGGGAGCGCTCGAACTCGTCCTGGGAGCGTTTTAAGCTTTCGTCATCGCCTTTTTTGTAGAAGTGGCTTGCCAGCGCACGCCGCACCATCGCCGTTTTGACCGGATCGTTGCCGTGCTTTAGAGCCTCTTCCAGGGCGTTGACTTCCGCTTCCGTGTCGCCTTTCGCATGCAGGCAGACGGCAAGGTTGATCCAGGCCTTCAGATCATCGGGGGTCAGTTCGGTCAGATGTTTGTAGGAGGTCGCGGCCTCATCGTAAATACCGGCTTTGGATTGTGCCTTGGCCAGACCGTTCAGTGCGTCGTGATCGTCCGGCTTAATTTCCAGCGCTTTGCGAAAGGCTTCGATGGCTTTCGGCTGCTGCCCCATACGGCTGTAGGAAAGGCCCATATTGTAAGCGGGGGCGTACTGCTTGGGGTCCAGTTGCGCGGCTTTGCTGAACTGGATCAACGCTTCCGAGTCACGGCCCAGATCGACGAGGGTCTCTCCGTAGGTCTCGTGGTTTTGAACGTTGGTGGGGGCGAGTTCAGTCGCGCGGCTCAGCGGGATGAGCGCATTGGCGCGGGCGGTGTCGGCAGCGGCTTTCGTCGCCGATTTTTTGGCCTGACTCAACCAGGCGAGACCGAGATTGTACTGAAAATTCGCGTTGTTGCTCTGCAGCTTGGTAGCCTTTTCGTAGGCCGTGATGGCTCCACGGGTGTCGCCGGTCTCCAGCAGCATATAGCCGAGCCCATCCATCACGTAAGGATCTTTCGGGTTCAGGGAAGCGGACTTCTGGTAAGCCGCGATGGCGTCCGGCCACCGGTGCTCTTTGTAGTAGGCGCTGCCGAGATTGTACCAGGGATCGGCCAGCTTGGCGGGACTCGCATTCGCGGGCTGAAGGTCGATGACCTTCTTGAACTCGCGTACGGCGTCGTCGTACCGTTTCAGCCCATCGTAGACATTGCCGAGGTTGAGATGCGCTTCAGGCGATTTCGGATTGATCTTAATCGCCTGTTCCAGCGGATCGACGGCATCCTTGTAGTTTTGCATCTGGAGGTCGATAAACCCGATCCAGAACAGGATATTGGCGTCTTCCGGTCCATCTTTATGCGCGGTCAGATAGGCCTGCCGCGCAGCGGTAAACTCCTGCAAAGCCGCCTCGTTCTTTTTTTCTTTATAGAGCGAGACACCTTTATCAAAATGATCTTTGGTCTCATCGGCATGGGCAGCGACACCCAAGCCAGCCCCTAAGGTCGTCAGCGCAAACGCCGCCGTGGACCACCCTCGCAAACGAGATCTATTATAGAGACGAATCATGATTTTTACTCCTCCTGGTCGGCGCGCATCGTGACACGCCCCTACAGAGAACGACAAACGCAGGCAAATCGTTTCGTTATTATACCCCGTCTGGCCCTGGTTCCCTATATAGCGCACTTTGAGTATCAGGGGAGCTTTTTGAGCATGTCGTGGCAGACGGCGGCAGCGACGCGGCGGCCATAGCCTCCGTTTTCGACTACGCAGGCGAAGGCGTAGCGGGGGGCGGTATGGTCGGAGTAGGGCGCGAAGCCGATGAACCACGAATGTGGCTCCTGGTCGAACTGAGGGTTCTGGGCAGTGCCGGTCTTCCCGGCGACGGCGTACGGCAGGTTGGCGAAGACGCCCGCAGCCGTTCCGCTCACCGTGACGCTGTGCATCATCTGCTGGAGGGAGGCGGCAGTTTCGGAGCGCATAGTCTGCATGGGCGGGGGAATCGTGGGATAGACAGGTTTCTCTTTGTTCGCGGGGTCGGTGAGTCCGGAGACGAAGTGCGGGGACTGCATTCTGCCGTCGTTAGCGACGGCGGCGGCGAGACGGCCCATCTCCAGCGGGGAGGCGAGCATCGCGCCCTGCCCAAAGCCGATCTCGGCGAGACCGGCGTCGAAGCGTGCGCCTTTGGGAACCCGACGGAACTGGAACTTGTCGCGCAGCGTCGCTTGCAAGGTCGGAGCGCTGACTGCGATAGCCAGATTGGCGAAGTAGATATTGGACGAGACGCGAAAAGCAGGGGCCAGAGTCATCGGGCCGAATCTCGGGTCTCCTTTGTCGTCGTGTACCACGCGCGAATAAGTTTTGCCGCCCGCCTGCCAGCGGATCGTGTCTACCTGGTTACACGTCACCTCGAACTGCATGGCGTTAGTCAGATTGTCGAGCGCACAGGCGGTCGTGGCGACCTTCAGCGTCGAGCCAGGGGGATAGAGGCCGTCGGTCGCGCGGTTCACCAGCCAGTGTTCGCGCTCGGCATCCGGACCTTTGACCAGCGCATGGAACTTCTCAGGGGTCAATCCGTTGGGATCGAAGCTGGGAATCGTGGCGGCGACCAGCACCTCTCCGGTGCGCGGAGCGATCAGGACAAACGCGGCACGGTCTTTCGGCAGGCCCGTCTTGAGATCCTTCAGTTTCGAGGTCGTCTGCCAGAGGACAGCCTGCGCCGTGCGCTGTAACTCCGCATCCAGAGTCAGGTGCAGGTCTTGCCCTCGGCGCGGTTCGTAGCGCGGCAGATGCCGACGACGGTAGTCGCTCAACAGCTCGGGATACTGCTTAAAGCCGCGCAGTTCGTTGTTGTAAGCTTTCTCGAACCCGAAAGGTCCGCCCACACCAGGATCAAGATAACCGACGAGATGGGCCGTGGCCGGGCCGAACGGATAGAGACGACCGCGCTCCTCCGCCATCCGCCGGGCTGCATAGGTGTCTGTCAGGGTCTGGCGAATCTCATTGTAGCGCGAGGTCGCCACCACGCGCCCATGGCGATCATAAATACTGCCGCGTTCGATCTCACGCTCTACGGCCAGCAGGCGCGGATTCAGGTGAGGCCGTTTCACGCCATCGGCATCCGGTGTGACCACTGCCTGCACCGCAATGGCGTCCGCTCCCCAACCCTGTAGCGTGCCCAGGCGCCAGATCCCGATCCCTCCGAGCAGCACGACGCCGAGCACGATGGCGAAACGGTTAGCCGCCTTCACGACTTCCGCACGCGGTACAGGCCTGCCGACGCCTCCTGGTGGCGGCACGGAGATGCCGCGCAACAGGCCAATCAGTACGAAGTCGGCCACAAGTGCGGAGTTGCCGTAGGAGAGGAAGGGCAGCGCGATGCCGGTGAGCGGCAACAGGCCCGTCACCCCCGCCAGAATGAGCAGCGTCTGAAGGCCAAAGAGCGCTGTCAGGCCGAAGGCGAGTGCGCGGTCCAGATCGTTGTTAGCGCGCAGAGCGATGCAGATCCCGCGCCAGACGAGCGCGACAAAGACCAGCAGCACCAGCCAGGCGCCGAGCAGGCCCGTCTCTTCCGCCCAACTCGCAAACGCCAGGTCGGAGCCGCCGCGAGGGATCACCCCTGGCATTCCGAGCCCCAGCCCGCTGCCCCCCCACCCACCGGAGGCGAAGCCCCAGTAAGACTGCCCCAACTGCATGCCGTTCGGGTGCAGATTGACGAAAGGATGCTGCCACATATCGACGCGGGTAACGAACACACCGATGTGCCGGTAGTAACCGAACACGCCGCCGAGCAGGATCAGGAGGCAACCGATGCCGACGAAACTGGACCGCCCGGTCGTGAGGTAGAGCACGGAGATAAAAGTGGCGAACAGCAGCAGGCCAGGACCAAGATCTTTGATGACATAGAACATCGCCATCGCGAAGAAAAACATCAGGACGACCGGCCCGAGATCCTGCTTGCGGGGAAGGGAAAGAGACTGCCAGCCCTTTTTAGGCGTAGTTCCCGCCGATTTGCTCCCACTGCGCTCGGCGATCAGCTCGGCCCGATCGGAGAGATAGGCGGCGAGAAAAAGTACCAGCAGCATTTTAATGATCTCGACCGGCTGAAATCCCAGAAGGTTGAGTTTGACGCCCTCCGGCCCACGCCCGAAGAACATCAGACCGCCTACCAGCACGAAAGCCGCCATCATCCAGACATAGAGATAGTTTTTGATACGAAGTCGGGCCAACGGGGCCAGACGGGCGGCGAGGGTCATGGCGACGATGCCGATGAAGACGCCGACCAGATGGTGCTCGTAGACCGCGTAGTCGCGCAGCGGATCCTTCAGGCTGAAGAGCATCGCGACACCCAGGCCGCAGAGCAATAGGGTCAGGGGGACCAGATAGGGATCGCCGCCAATCCGCATTTTGCCTCGCAGCCAGGGGGGCAGGAAGAAGACGGCTATGGTCAGCAGAAAGACACCAAGATAGTAGCGGCGAAAAACGGTCTGCGGGGTCCTTACCAGCACCTGTTTCAACCCAAGAATGCGCGTCTGAGGGTCGAGCAAGGGCGTGTGGCGAAACCAGAGCGGGGAGAGTTTGCGCGGCGTTGTGGTCGGAATCCCGGCCGCATTGACAGGGGCAAGCCTCCGATCACGGTAGGCGGCAAGGCGACGTGCAACGGGAGGCGTTACGCCCAGCGCCGTCGCCAGTTGTCCGGCGTTTGCGCCATCCAGATGCCCTTCCTTGAACTGCGGTGCGAGTCGGTCGGCCTCATCGGGCGGCAGCAGCGGCAACTCCCACAAGAGATCCGAACTGCCAAAGCTGCCCAGACGGGCGCGGGAGGCCACCAGACGGGCGGCGATGTCCGGCTCCAGAACCAGCGCATGGGCGAACTGCTCGGCGGTCGCTTCATTGACCAGCACGGCCTCGGCGGAAGGTTCACTGTGCTTGCCCATGTAGGCCGCGATCAGCGTCGGCAGCAGCACGAAGAGCAATACCGCAATCGTTAGAACGCCCTCAACCTTGCGCCCCGAGTCACGTAACGCCAAATTATCGCACTCCTCCCTGCTCGCCCCAGAAAATTCCGGGGGAGGCCATTGGCCTCTACAGCAGAGATACGCATCAGCAACCCTGACGGCTTCAACAAAAAGTGCGCGACTACAGGTTTTTGACGCAGGTTTATGATTTTGGAGCCAATTCAATCCGAGAGGATTTCGAAATTCGACGGTTGAGAGGGGCGTAAGGGTACAGAGAGGTGACACAAAAATGGCCGACAAAAAGACAACGCGGCTTGTCTTTCGTGTCGGCCATTTTGAGATGGTCCGCATGGATTGGGTTGGTTACAAAGGTAGTGTCGGCGTCAGTGCTGGGCGCTGGCGCTGACGGCGACCAGTGCACTGATGGCAAAGAAGACGATGGCGATATTACGCGTGTATAGCGTCAGACGCTCCTCGCGGCCCGCTTTGCCTTTGAAAGAAGAGGTCGCCGACGTGCCGATCTGGCCGGTCAATCCGTCGTTTTTGCTCTCCTGCATGGTAACGATGGTGATCAGGGCGATGCCCGACAACATCTGTACGAAGAGGAGAACCCAGTAGAAAAAATGCATCATCGTGATTACAGGTTCCTTGTCTAATTATGAGAGACGTAGCAGAGCTTAGCCCTTCCAAGCACGCCGGGCTAAAGCCCTCCGCTAGAGGCACTCCGTGCCCCAATCCTTTGCGCGGAAGCAAAGGATTTGGGGTACCAGAAAGGCTTCTATTTTTGCCCGCTGAAGCGGGCACATTATTTGATCCCGAATATGTTCCAGGGCGCTACAGCAGAGTCTGGACTACACACCAGAGGGACTAAGAAAAATGAGAACCACAGCCCTGCGACTTTCAGTGAGCGACAAGGGTGCCCGCTTCAGCGGGCCTTGAGCACGGAGTGCTTCTAGCGGAGGGCTTTAGCCCGGCAGGCCTCTTCGTGCACTCTTATCTTAACAGTGTTGTATCCCATTGTGAGAGACGGAGCGGTCTTAGCCCTTCCGCATCTCCTCTTCCACACGGCGGCGGATTTCCGCTTCGCGCTCTTTCTCTTTGCGAAGCTCATCATCGGGCTCATCGCTCATGCCCTTTTTGAACTCTTTCATACCACTGCCGAGGCCCTTCATCATTTCAGGAATCTTTTGGCCTCCAAAGAGCAGCAACGCGATCACTCCGACGACGATCCAGATAGCAGGGTTAGCCGGATTGGCAATATAGTACATGGTTTAGGTTCTCCTAACGATGTGGTTCCGCTCTCCTCTTCTACGAAGGCGACAGAACCTCTCTGTCAACTACGCGGCACGGTGGAATCCGCCGGGCGCGGGACGATCGGTTTCGGTGTTGGAACGGGATCCGCAGGCGTGACACCGTACTCAGAAGAGGTATCCGCGAAGGCGGAGGCCGCGAAATCGCCATGCGCAGGCTCAGATGCGATCTGAGGCGGCGTGGTATGGTTCAGATCCTCTTCCGGTACCGAGGCGAATACGGGCGGCTCGGAAGCGTTGCCGTAGCTATCGTATCGCGGCGGATCGTAAGTCGGCTCGTAGCGATTATTGTCCATCCGAAACGTGTCCGTCAGTTCGCTTGTCGAGCGTTTGAATTCGCGCAGAGCGCGTCCCAGTTGGTTGGCGATCTCCGGCACTTTTTGCGGCCCGAATAGCAGCAATACCGCTACAAAGATCATGCCCAGGGCAATCGGGCTATCGAAAAACGCGAACATCATCATTATATGCCTCTAAACTTCCGCAGGAGGAGCGGTCCAACTACCAGTAAAACGACGAGAACGACCACGATTATAGTAATCGGATTATCCAGAAATGCGAATGTTGTCATTCTCTCGCTCCTTCTCGCCACCTGCGATCTGTTGGACTTCGGTACGGTGCGCCAATGTCAGGATTGATTCGCGGGTACAGAAACCTGCGCCGATCACGGCTGCATTCGCCGCTCCTGCTCCGGTCGCCAGTTGCAGGGCGCAGGCCGGATCGGCAGGCGGATCACCCGCTGTCCAGTGCCAGAGAAACGCCGCAAGGAACGAATCCCCAGAAGCGACGGCGCTGGCAAATTCAATAGGTGGCGGGATCGCGAACCAGGCGCCTGCCGGGTTCACTAGCATTGCGCCTTCCGCACCCAGTGTCAGAAGGACCATCTCGATGCCGCCCTGAACAAGGTCCTGCGCGGCTTGCAGCGCTTCCCTCCGGTTCGACAGCGGTCTGTGCAGCAGGGCTTCCAGTTCCGTCTTATTCGGTTTGATGATCCAGGGTCTGGCTTTGAGCCCTTCCCGCAGGGGTTCGCCGCTCGTATCCAATGCGACCAGCGTCCTCCGAGTCCGCGCCAGTTCGATCAGTTCCGCGTAGAGGGTCGGCGGCGCGCCTGGAGGAAGACTGCCGCTCAGTACGACAAACGAAAACGTCTCCTGTGACAGCAGACGTATCACACAGTCAAAAAGTTTTCTAATCTCCTGCGGGGAGACCTCGGGGCCGCTCTCATTGATCTCCGTCTGCGTGCCGGTGATAGAATCGATAGCGGCGATGCAGAGCCGTGTCTCGCCTTCTACGCTCACCATATCGGAGGGTACGCCCTCGCGCTGCATAGCGTCCGCGACGATACGCCCCTGATTGCCGCCGAGAAAACCGGTGGCGAGCGGATGACCGCCCAGAGTGCGATAGACCCGCGCAACATTGATGCCTTTGCCGCCTGCAACCGTGTAGGTCTGCGAGGGACGGTTGACGGCATCGAGGCGGAAGCCTTCCACGCGATAGGTCTTGTCCAACGCCGCGTTCGGGGTGACCGTCAGGATCAATTTTCACTCCCCAAGCACGGGTTTGCAGAGTTCCAGAAGTCTCGAAACCCTCTGCGAAACCGCTTCGACGCCCTGACCTACAAAAATACGTTCGCTCCGGCCTTGACAGAATTGTACCACACCCCGTATAATTTGGCAAGAACGTAGACGGGATCTCCCGGTCAGGCGTTCGGTTCGCCCAGGTGGTGAAATGGCAAACACGCTGGCTTCAGGTGCCAGTGCTCGCAAGGGCTTGGAGGTTCAACTCCTCTCTTGGGCATCCCGTAAAATCACAGGTCAGTCGCACGACTGACCTGTGATTTTTTTGTTCCCTTCTCCTCGGAACCCCGGCGTTTACAAGCGAGCAGACATCGAGAGAAATCTTTCTTCTAATGACCGTTTTTTGGCTTGCGTTTGGTGGGAGTCTGTGCTATCATAGCCCCATTCCAGAGGGAAGGCAGTTCCATTTGTATCAAGAACTTCCCGCCCCGTAGTCCTGAGAGTAGGTTCATTGACGTCGATAATTCTGGTGGATTTGTCTCCTCGTCCAGAGGAAAGACGCCTTCTGTTTGCCTTTTACACCTCGCTCAAGGGAGGCTGACAGCAGCCGAGCGGATTTCAAGAAAAGGAAGATACCGATGCCCCTATTTTACCGAAGCGCCTCCGGCGGCACGCACACTCCTCTATTTTTCCAGGAGATCAAGAATACAAGCCTGCCCTCGCGAGCCGACGCTCAGATGAGCCTGTCCTCGCGGAAGCGAGCCGAATAGATGAGCGCCCCTTCCCCCGAAAAACGCCCGGATCCGGATGTCCAGGCCTACTGCGTTCACTGTCGTAGCAGTCGCCCCATGTTGGGCGCTATTCAAGTATGTAACCGACGCGGCGGGCGTGACCTTAAAGGTCACTGCGCCGTCTGCGGCAAATCGATGTATCGGCTCGGCGGCTGGGATTCGGTCGCAGCCGCCGTGCTGAAGGCCACCCCAGTCGAGGAAGAAGACCCGCCTGCTTAACCCCGTTCCGATAAGCGACGAAGGTTAGGTCCTACCAGTCGGCGACGGAGCCGTCGTCGTCGTGGAACCAGCGGCCGGGATCGGGGAGCGGGCCGAGAGGACGGGCCAGCAGGAACTCCTCGTCGAGTTCGACGCCGATTCCGGGGCGTTGAGGCAGATCGATATAGCCGTCTTTGACGACGAACGGCTCCTTTAAATAGCCTTCCCCGAGGCCGAGGGGGTCTACGAACTCCTGGATGAGGAAGTTGGGGGTACAGGCATCCACCTGAAGGCAGGCGGCAAAGTTGATCGGCCCGTACGGATTGTGGGGTGCGAGGGCAGCGTACCAGGTCTCGGCCATGCTCCCGATCTGACGGGTTTCAAAGATGCCTCCGCAGATGCAGGGGTCGGGCTGCAAGATCGTCGCCGCGCCTTTCTCCAAGACTTCCCGAAATCCCCATTTGGTGAAGAGACGTTCGCCGGTCGCGACCGGCGTTTTGGATTGGCGGGCGAACTGAACGAGCGCGTCCACGTTTTCGGGCAGAACAGGCTCCTCGATAAACAGGGGATGGTAGGGGCGGATCGCCTCTTCCAGCCACATCGCCATCGTCGGACTGACACGGCCGTGAAAGTCCAAAAGAATATCGATGTCGTTGCCAACCGCTTCGCGCACCGCTTGAACGCGCGCCGCCGCATCTTCGACGATGCTGTAATGGTCTACGATATGAACCTTTTCGAAGGGGCAGAACTTCATGGCGGTGTAGCCACGGGCGACAACCGATTTGGCGCTCTCGGCCAGTTCGGCGGGCGTCTTGCCGTTCGGGCGGGTGTAGACCCGGATACGGTCGCGCACCGCGCCTCCCAGCAGTTGCCACACCGGCACGCCGAGCGACTTGCCGAGGATGTCCCAAAGGCACATCTCGATGCCGGAGATCGCAGCGCAGAGGATCGGCCCACCGCGCCAGAATGCCCCCCGATAGAGATTCTGCCAGACGTGTACCACCCGGCGTGGATCCTCCCCGATCAGCGCATGTTCGTAGCTACGCACCGCCTCCGCCACCACGAACGCTTTGTCGCCCAGACACTCGCCGTACCCCACGATCCCTGCGTCCGTCTCGATCTTGACGAACAGCCAGCGCGGCTGCACCGGGAAGAGCGTTACCTTTGTAATTTTCACCGTAGAATCCCCCATCCATGCGTCGATAGTGTCTCCTCTATTCGGCAACGGTGTCCGAACTCCTCCCTCTGGCCGTGCGCTTACGGCTTGACAGCGCAATTCCCTTTGGGTATACTGGCAAGCGACTGACAGGGTAGACGCTCAGGCGGACTACCCTCTATTTTTTGTGACAGGACGACCGGCCCCCATGTCGATACTTGGATTTGAACTCGACGAAATAGCCCGTCTCATCGCCCTTGTCGAAGAGGGCGAGCTAGACGAGATCATATTGGAAGAGGAAGGGCGCAAACTGCGAATTCGCGGTCCCCGCGCGCAGCTTCCGGTCGTCTCTCAGGTACCGGCCACAACCTCCTATACTGCGCCTGCCCTGCCTCCGCCTCCCCGTAGAGCGCCTTCTGCGGCGG